>JBDSAB010000401.1:0-4982 GCA_039922395.1 Caldimonas sp. | reverse complement strand
CAGCAGCTTGGGCTGGCCGAGCTCGGCGGTGGTCGGCACGTCGGGCAGCGCCGGCGAGCGCTGCGGCGCCATCACCGCGATCGCCCGCACCTTGCCGCTCTTGATCTGGCCCGCGATGCCGGGGATGAGCTGGAACATCAGCTGGATGTCGCCGGCGATCAGGTTGGTGGTCGCGGTGCCCGGCGCGTTGTACGGCACGTGGACCATCTGCGCGCCGGTCTCGCGCATGTAGAGCTCGCCGGCCAGGTGCATCGAGCTGCCGATGCCGGTCGAGCCGAAGTTGAGTTTGCCCGGATTCGCCTTCGCGTACTTCTCGAAGTCGGCGAGATCCTTGACCGGGATGTCGTTGTTGACGACCAGGATGTTCGGCACGTCGGCGACCAGCAGGATCGGCACGAAGTCCTTCTGCGCGTCGAACGCGAGGTTCTTGTAGAGCGCCTTGTTGACCGCCAGCGTGCCGGCCCAGCTGAACAGGAAGTGATAGCCGTCGCCGGGTGTCGTGGCCGCCGCGGTCGCACCGATGTTGCCGTTGGCGCCGGCCTTGTTGTCGATCACGAAGGTCGTCTTCAGCCGCGCCTGCATCTCCTCGGCGAGCACACGCGCGATCGTGTCGCCGGTGCCGCTGCCGCCCGGCGCCGGCACGATCAGCTGGATCGTCTTGCCGGTCTGCGGCCAGGCGTCCTGCGCGAACGCGGAAGCGGTGACAACGGACGTGAACAACAGGGCAAGGGCGGCGGCGAGCAGGGTGCGTCGGGGCATGGCGAAGACCGGTAGCGGGACCATGGCAGGATGTTCGCACGTCGCGAATTCATCTGCCGGTCTCGAGAGGAGGGCCATGAGCCCACGTTGGCAATGCCTGGCCGCGCTCACGCTGGCGCGTGCGGCGATGGGCTTCCAGTTCCAGGCCGTCGCCGCGGTCGCACCGCTGCTGGCGCCGGCGCTCGGCATCGACAAGGCCCAGCTCGGCTGGCTGATCGGGCTCTACCTGCTGCCGGGCGTCGCGTTTGCGCTCCCCGGCGGCCTGCTCGGCCAACGATTCGGCGACAGGCGGCTCGTGCTCGTCGGCCTCGCGCTGATGGCGATCGGCGGCGCGGGCCTCGCGCTCGCCGACTCGTTCGTCGCCGCCAATGTCGCCCGCTTCGTCAGCGGCATCGGCGCGGTGATCCTCAACGTCCTGATGACGAAGATGGTGACCGACCTGTTCGACGGCCGCGAGCGCCTGCTCGCGATGTCGGTGCTGATCAACGCCTGGCCGATCGGCATCGGCATCGCGCTGCTCGTGATCGGGCCGCTCGCCGAGGCGGCCGGCTGGCGCTGGGGAGTCGCGTCGTCCGCGGCGTTCGCGCTGTTCGGCCTTGCGCTCGTCGCGGCGCTCTATCGAGCGCCCGTCGCCGCTGCGTCGGTGCCGCTGCCGGGCGGCATCGGCCTCGGCGGGGTGACGCGCCGCGAATGGCGGCTGCTGATGATCGGCTCGCTGCCCTGGCTGCTCTACAACGCGGCGTTCCAGATCGTCCTCTCGTTCATGCCGTCGTTCCTGGCCGAAAGCGGCCTCGGCATCGCCCGCGCCGGCAGCCTGATGGCGTTGAACGCGATGATGTTCGTGGTCGGCGTGCAGGCCGGCGGCTTCCTGCTGAAGCGCACGGCGCACGCCGATCGGCTCTGTCACGCGATGATCGTCGTGTGGTGCGCGACCCTGCTGCTGATCGCCGCGGGCAGCGCGCCGCTGCCCTGGCTGGTCCTCGGCGGCGTGCTCGGCGGCATTCCTGCCGCAGCATTCGTCTCGCTCCCCTGCGAGTTCCTGCGGCCGGAGAGCCGGAGTGCCGGAATGGGCATCTTCTACACGATCTACTACGCCGGCTGTGCCGTGCTGCCGACGCTCGCCGGCGCGCTCTACGACGCCTCGGGCCGCAAGGCGGCGCTGTGGATGGCGACCGGCCTGGCGCTGGGCGCTGCACTGACGTTCGCCGCGTTCCGGCATGTGATGAGACCGGTGACGGGATCGGAAACGCAGGGGCTGATTCGATGACCGCTCGGGCTGACCCTTAGGCGCCCGGATTCGCGACCGCGTCGGCGCATCGCTATCGGCGTTCTCCGGCACTCATCCCACGATTTCCGAGTTCCGTCGACACCTATTCCCTGCCGGACAGGGCGGCGCGCAGAATGTTTTGCATCCCCGCAAAGCATGATGAACCTCGGCACCCGAACTCCTTCGCGACACGACGCCTACGTCCGGCGTGTCGTGCGAGCGTTGGGCTGGCGCCGTCTCGCGGTCGTGCTCCTGATGACTTTCATGTGGTCGAGCCGGCGCCTGTTCTCGTCCGACATGATGGATTTCTTCAGCCCGGCCGAGCTCGCGATGCTCGGCCTCGAGCTGTATGCCGAGATGGCGGTCGTCGCGGCCACGCTGATGCTCGGCTACACGCTGCTCGACGAAGCGCTGCCGCTCGATGCGCCGCTGCGGCTGGCGGCGCTGTGCGCCGTGCTGCTGATCCTGTCGCTCGCGCTGACGACCCTGCTCTATGCCTACTACGGGCACACTTTCAACGACCTGCCTCCGCCGTTGCGCCTGTTCGCCGATTCGCTGCGCTGGGGGCTGCCGGCGATCGTGCTGGCGGTCGTCGCCGAGGTCCACGAGCGCGCCATCCGGACTCAGGCCGCGGCCCATGCCGAGGAGCAGTCGCGGGTGCAGCTGAGCCGCGACGAGACGGAGCAGCAGCTGGCGCTGTTGCAGGCCCAGATCGAGCCGCACTTCCTGTTCAACGTGCTGGGCAGCATTCGTCGCCTCTACCGGACGCAGCCGCAGGCCGGCGCGCACACCGTCGCAAGCCTGCTGCGTTATCTGCGCGAGGCGCTGCCGCAACTGCGCAGCCAGCGGGCCAATCTCGGCCACGAGCTCGAGCTGGTGCGTGCTTACCTCGATCTTTTCCAGGTGCGCATGGGCGCGCGCCTCGGCTTCACGATCGAGGCCGACCGAAGCCTGCACGCGATCGAGTTCCCGCCGATGCTGCTCGTCACCTTGGTCGAGAACGCCATCAAGCACGGCATCGAGCCGAGCGGTGTCGGCGGGCACGTCACGGTGCGCGCCCGCCAGAACGGCGACAAGCTCGAAGTCGCCGTGCTCGACGACGGCGTCGGCTTGGGTGGCGCCGCCACCAGCGGGACCGGCGTCGGCCTCGTCAACGTGCAGCGCCAGCTGAAGGCCCGCTACGGCAGCGCCGCGCAGCTGCGGCTCGAATCGCGCGCGCCGCGCGGCGCCAGTGCGACCCTTTTCCTGCCGATGCGAACCCCTGCGGCCGGCGTCACTCTGCAGCCGGCGACGGCTCCGGCCTGAAGGAGCGCGCGTGACGATGGCCGTGGCAATCCGACCCGCACCGTTCGATCTGGAAGTCGGCCTGTCGGGCGTCGCCGACTTCGTGCGCTGGCTGCGGACGCATCGCACTGCGGTCGTCGTTGCCTACTTGCTCGGCTCTGCCTACCCGTTGACCTCGCTCGCCAGCGCATTTGGTGTCGCCCCTGGGCTGTCTGCGCCGGTGGTGGCATCAGGCCTGTTCCGGACCGTGGTCCAGGGTGTCATGAACGGATCGGGGTTCCTGGTCGCCGGCTACTTCGTCCAGCGGCTGAACCTGACCGGATGGAAGGCGGCACTGGCAGCGGCGGTGCTCGCCGCCCCTTACGCCACGCTCTTTGGCGGCCTGATCTACCTCATGGCATGGACCGACATGCTGGTCGGCCTTGGCGATGCGCGCGACTTCGCGGTCGACTCGATCGCCAACACCTTCTCGATGGCGCTGCTGTTCTTCACCCACCTGCAGCACAGCCGAGCGCACGCGGACGCCGCCGAACGCCTCGATGCGGCGAAGGCGGCGCAACGCGAGGCCAGGCGCCGCCTCGCCTACGGGCAACTGAAGGCGGTGCAGGCGCGCATCGATCCGCAGCTCCTGTTCGACATGCTCGATGCGGTCCGGCGCGCTTACGAAAGCGATCCGGAACGCGCCGAACGCCTGCTCGACGAACTGGTCGCATTCCTGCGCGCCGCACTGCCGAGACTGCAGGATGCCTCGTCGACCGTCCCGCGCGAGGTCGAGACGGCGCGCGCGCTGGCCCGGCTGCATGCGCTGTCGGCCGATTCGAGCGTCGACCTGGCGATCGACCTGGCCGACGACGCGCTGGCCGCGCGCTTCCCGCCCGGCGTGCTGCTGCCGCTGCTCAACGAGGCACTGCTGGTCCGGGCCGGCGCCTGCGCGCTCACGGCGACCCACCGTGGCGCCGACAGCGTCGTCGTGCTGACCGTTCCGGCCGCGCCGTCCGAAGCGACCGTCGAGCGGGTGCGCGCGGTGCTCGTCGACCTGTACGGCAGCGCGGCCGAGCTGGTCGTCGAGGCGAGCGGCGATGCCCACCGCGCCAGCGTGAGGGTGCCGTATGAACGTGCGTGAGCCGCGCGCCAACGAAGCCGGGCCGCCCGAGGAGGATGCCGCCTGGGCGCTCGACGCCGCCACGGCGTCCGGCCCGACCGCGATCCTCGCCGAGGACGAACCGCTGCTCGCCGACGAGCTCGCCGATCTGCTGAAGGTGCTGTGGCCGCAGCTGCGCATCGTCGCGCGCGCCGCCGACGGCGTCGCCGCGTTGAACGCGATCGAGAGCTTCCGGCCCGACGTCGCGCTGCTCGACATCCACATGCCGCTGCTGAACGGCATCGAGGTCGCGCGCCGGATCGCCGGGCGCTGCCACGTCGCATTCATCACCTCGTACGACCAGCATGCGCTCGAGGCCTTCGAGGCCGGCGCGATCGACTACGTGCTGAAGCCGCCGACCGCGGCGCGTCTGATCACGACCGTCGAACGCCTGAAGGCGCGGCTGCCGCAGCCGCCGGCCGACCTGCGGCGCGCGCTGCAGAGCGTCGACCGTGCGCCGCCGGCGGCGCCGCGCTACCTGCAATGGATCAACGCGTCGCGCGGCAGCGCGGTGCAGCTGATCACCGTCGA
>JBDSAB010000400.1:0-3454 GCA_039922395.1 Caldimonas sp. | reverse complement strand
CGATGTCGTTGCTCTGCTTGTCGTAGCAGACCATCACCGCGCAGCCCTTGTAGTCGATGCCGTAGTCGGTGTTGTCGTAGCCGATCCGCTTGATCGTGTCGCGCGCGACCTGGATGTAGTCGACGTGCGCGTTCGTCGTGATCTCGCCGGCGAGCACCACCAGCCCGGTGTTGCACAAAGTCTCCGCGGCGACCCGCGAGCGCGGGTCCTGCGCGAAGATCGCGTCGAGAATGGCGTCCGAGACCTGGTCGGCGACCTTGTCGGGATGGCCCTCGGATACGGATTCGGAAGTGAACAGGAAATCGTTCGACACGTCAGCACTCCAGTCAGGTTGCACAACTCGCGTTGCCGGCCTGAGTCCATCTGGAGGAGCGGCGAACGCTTTAGCGGGATTTGTTGAGCTTTCGCCCGGCAGGCCCGGCACGTGGTCCGTGTCCTGCATCGCCCCGCAAGTAGTTCATAACTCGGCGATGCCCGAATTATAGATGTCGATGGTTTCGGGCCGCGCGCCGGCCGTCGAATGAGCGCAGCGCGCTGAAGTGCGGATTCCACGAATGGGCGCACGCCTCCTGCTCGGCTTCATGTGGCTGCTCCAATGCCTGCCGCTCGGCGCGCAGGCGGCGCTCGGCCGGGCGCTCGGGCGCCTACTGCACGCGGTGGCCGGCTCGCGCCGCCGGGTCGCGCTGCGCAACGTCGAGCTGTGCTTTCCCGAGCAGCCGGTCGACGCGCGCCGCGCGCTCGTCCGCGAGCACTTCCTCTGGCTCGGCCGCAGCCTGCTCGAGCGCGGGCTGCTCTGGTTCGCGCCGCCGGAGCGCCTGCGCCGCCTGATCCGTGTCGAGGGCGACGTCAAGCTGGCCGAGCGCAGCGAGCGCCCGGTGATGTGGCTGGTGCCGCACTTCATGGCGCTCGACGTCGCCGGCGCATCGGTGCTGCTGTTCCAGAAGCGCAAGGGCATCTCGATCTACCAGGCGCAGAGCAATCCGGTGATGGACGCGGCGCTACGGCGCGGGCGGCTGCGCCTCGGCAACGCCGAGATCTTTGCGCGCGACGATGCGGCCAAGCCGCTGCTGCGCGCGATCCGCCGCGGCGACGCGTTCTTCAACCTGCCGGACATGGACTTCGGCACGCGCGATGCGGCCTTCGTGCCGTTCTTCGGCGTGCCGGCTGCGACCTTGCTCGCGCCATCGCGGCTCGCGCGGGCGATGAACATGGTCGTTCAGCCGGTGGTTGCCGAGATGCTGCCGGGCGGGCAGGGATACCGCGTGACGTTCCAGGACCCGTGGCCCGACTTCCCGACCGCCGATGCGGTGGCCGACACCGCCGCGGTCAATCGCTGGATCGAGGCCGAGATCCGTCGCAATCCGGCCCAGTACCTGTGGGTGCACCGGCGCTTCAAGACGCGACCGGCCGGCGAGCCCTCGCTGTACGACCGGCGTTGAACACATCGAGGCGGATAATTCGCGCCATGAAGGTTCGCTTCACGAAGATGGAAGGCGCGGGCAACGATTTCGTGATGCTCGACGCGACGCGCACGCCGCTCGCGTTGACCGACGAGCAGGTGCGTCGCCTCGGCGACCGGCGCTTCGGCGTCGGCGCCGACCAGATCCTCGTCGTCGAGCCGAGCCGGACCCCCGATGTCGACTTTCGCTACCGCATCTTCAACGGTGGCAGCGGCGACGAGGTCGAGCAGTGCGGCAACGGCGCGCGCTGCTTCGTGCGCTTCGTGCGCGACCGTGGCCTGACCGACAAGCGCACGATCAAGGTCGAGACGCAGACGAACGTGATCGAGCTGCGCCTGCAGGACGACGGCCGCGTCACGGTCGACATGGGTCGGCCGGTATTCGACGAGGCGCATGTGCCGTTCGACCCGCGAGGCCTGGTCGCGCGCTCGGTGCCGGCCGGCGACGGCTGCCCGCTCTGGCCGCTCGACGTCGGCGACCAGACCGTCGACGTCGCCGTGCTGTCGATGGGCAACCCGCACGCGGTGACGCTCGTCGCCGACGTCGAGTCGGCGCCGGTCGAATCGCTCGGTCCGTCGATCGAGCGCGATCCGCGTTTTCGCAACGGCGTCAACGTCGGCTTCATGGAGGTGGTCGCGCGCGACCGCATCCGCCTGCGCGTGTTCGAGCGCGGCGCCGGCGAGACGCTGGCCTGCGGCACCGGCGCCTGCGCGGCGGTCGTCACCGGCATCCGCCTCGGCCTGCTCGACACGCGGGTCGAGGTCGAGGCGCGCGGCGGCACGCTGACGATCGAATGGGCCGGCGGCGCCGCGCCGGTGCTGATGACCGGGCCGGCGACGACGGTTTTCGAGGGAGAGATCGAACTGTGATCACAACGGCGGGCACTTCATCCATGGGCATCCAGGGCATCACCGAGACCGACATCGCGAACTACCTCGCCAACAGCCCGGGCTTCTTCGAGCGCCATGCCGAGCTGCTGGCATCGGTGCAGCTGACCAGCCCGCACGGCCATCGCGCGGTGTCGCTGCAGGAGCGGCAGATGGAAATGCTGCGCGACAAGATCAAGGGTCTCGAGCAGAAGCTGATCGAGATGATCCGCCACGGCCAGGACAACACCGCGGTCGCCGACAAGCTGCATCACTGGACCCAGGCGCTGATGTTGACGGCGAATGCGGCCGACCTGCCCGACGTGCTGGTGCGCGAACTGCTCGACCGCTTCCTGATCCCGCAGGGCGCGATCCGTGTCTGGGGCGCCGACGACCCGTTCGCCTCGCTCGAGTTCGCGCGGCCGGTCAGCGACGACGTCAAGATCTTCGCGAGCAGCCTGACGGTGCCGTACTGCGGCGTGAATGCCGGCTTCCAGCCGGTCGGCTGGCTCGACGACGCCGGCGCCGCGCGCTCGATCGCGATGATCCCGCTGCGCGACGGGACCAGCCCGATCGCGTTCGGCCTGCTGGTGCTCGCCTCGCCCGACGCGACCCGCTACACCGCCGACATGGGCACCGATTTCCTGGGCCGCATCGGCGAGATCGCCAGTGCGGCGCTGTCGCGGCTGCTGCCGGCGAGCTAGACGCAGTCCGCGCACCGCGCATGCCGTTCCGTCGCGTCAGCCAGCCCTAGGCCGCCGTCTCGTCGCGGGCGGTCAGCATCCGACGGCAACAGCATCCGATGGAACAGCCCGCCGCCGCTGCCGCCACGCTCGACGACGATCTGCGGCGCCATCTCCAGCACCTGCAGGTCGAGCGCCGCCTCGCCGCCCGCACGCTCGCGATGTACGGCGAGGCGTTCCAGCGCCTGCAAACCTTCGCCGCGGCCGGCGGCGTGGCCCTGCGACAGGTGCAGGTGCACCACGTGCGGCGCTGGGCTGCGCAGTTGCACGGCCGGGGCCTCGCGGCCGGCTCGATCGCGATCGTGCTGTCGGCATGGCGAGGTTTCTACCGCTGGCTCGGCCAGTCCGGTCTCGTCGGCCTCAACCCGGTCGATGGCGTGCGTGC
>JBDSAB010000399.1:0-11854 GCA_039922395.1 Caldimonas sp. | reverse complement strand
CAGGTCTTCGATGCGCGCCGCTGCCGCGACATCGACTGGCTGGCCGGCAAGACCGGCACGCCGAGCTTCCCGAGCGACGGCCTGTCTCTCGACGAGCTGGCCCGGCTGTGTCGCACCGGCGCCGCATCGAGGGCCGAGCCGGTGCGCCGCGGCGCCTGCAGCGGTCTGCGTCCGTACAAGTGGTACGTCGCCGCGTACCGCACACCGGGCGAGGGTGCCGCGCCGTGGACCAAGGCGATCGCAGTGCTGACCGAGCGCAATTGGTTGAAGGCGAGCGGCCAGATTCACGGTGCCGGCGATCATGGGCCGAACCCGTCGGCCGAGATCGCGATGCAGATCGCCGGACGCCAGATCGGTGCGATTGCGGGAGTCGCTCCGTGATGCGCGCGCTGCGCCGCAATCGTCCGCACTTCGGCGCGTCGGTGCATGGGCCGTCCACCATGATTGCCGCGTCGCCGGGGCACGCTGCGTCACGCACGCAAGCGATAGTGCCGGACGCCGCCGAACGCGAGACCTTGCCCGCGCCGCTCGTCTGGACCTTCGACGGCCCGTTCGAACGCTGTCTCGCCGACCTCGACGACACCTTGCGGCGCGCGCTCGTGATGGTCGGCGATGCCGCGCGCCTTGCGCTGCTGATCGACCTTTCGCTGCCCGCCATCCAGCGACGCGTCGAGGCCGGCGATCGCCTGCAGCCTGCCTGGGGGCTCTTTCTCGAACGCATCGCCCGCTACGGCCTGCCGGCCGAGCCGCGCGTGCGCCATCTGCGCGCTGCCGGTCCGCTGGCGACGCTCGTCATCGCCTACCGCCGTTGAACTGATTGCCATTGAAGATCGGAGTCACATCATGTCGCTGAAGTCCTGGGTCCTCCACCGCGTCCATGACATGAACGGAATCGCCGGCCGCAACGACCTGCCGCCGCGCGAGCCCGATTTCCAGCCGACCCGGCCGGCGCCCGAGCCGGCCGGTGCGCGCATCGAGGGCTCGCTGCGCGCGCCGCCTGCCGAATCGATCGGCGACCCCGAGCACCTCGGTGCCTACGGTCCGCTGATCGGCGCGATCCGCGATGAGCTCGAGCACTTCGTCGCCAGCCATGTGCGCCTGCACGTCGTGATCGCCGACCGCGACCGCTTCGTGCTGACGTCGATCGGCGTACGCTGCGCCGGCAGCGGCGAGTCGCGTCGTCTGCTGCAACAGTTCATGCACGAGTTCAAGCCGGAGCAGGTCAAGCGCTACCTGGCGCGCGAGGTCATCGCCGGCCTGCCGAACGCATCGGCGATCGACCTGTCGCAGTTCGCCGGGCTGTTCGATGCCGAGACCCGCGTCGATGCGGAAGAGGGCGGCGAGTACCGCGAGTTGCTCGCCGCGCTGCGGACCGCTCCGCCGGCGGCGCCGCTGCGGCCGTACGAGGTCAGCGTGGTCGGCCGCTGGACCGAGATCGATCCGGTGCGTGCGAATGCGGGGGCCTCGCCGTCGCCTGCGGGCCGGCATCCGGGCGCGACGCCGTCGACGCCGATGACCGGCCAGCGCAGCGAGTTCGACGTCCACGATGCCGATGGCCGGCGCCGCGTCGTGCTGCAGGCCGTCGTGCCGGGAAGGCGCTACCTGATCGGCAAGGGCGAAGGCTGCGACATCCGCGTCAGCGGGACTTATACGAGCCGGCGCCATGCCGAGATCTGGCTCGATCGCGGCGCCTGGTGGGTCGGCGACGCCGGCTCGACGAACGGCATCCGGGTCGAGTCACAGACCGGCCCGCAGGGCCGCAGCGGCGCCGCTGTCAGTGCCGAGCCCGAGCCGCCGGTGCGGCTCGGCGAGGACGCGCTGTTCGTGCTGTCGGCGCGCGCCGAGGGTCCGCCGGCGGACTACCCGACGGTGGCGATGCGGCCGCTCGCGGCGGCCTCCGCGCGGCTGACGCCGATCGCCGTGGCCGCCGCGCCGAAGACGCCGCTGACCGCGATCCTGCCGGTGCGCGACGGCGAGCCGGTTTTCAAGATCACCGCGCTGCAAGCGACCGGGCTGCGCACGCTCGAAGTGAGCGATGCGTCGCTGCCGGTCACGATCGGTCGCTCGCGCAACCAGACGCTGGTCGTCGATCGGCGCCACGACGGCGTCTCGGGTCATCACCTCGACATCGTCGCGCTCGACGAAGACGGTGCCGACGTCGTCGTGCACGGCGACAACGGCATCTCGATCGACGGTACGCCCCACGCGCCGGGGGCGCACTGCCGCTGGCGCCTCGGCGAGTCGATGCTGCTGGGCACGGCCGCCGACGACCCGCCCGCCTGCACGTTGCAGCTGACACGGCAGGCCGCCTGATGCGTGCGATGAACCCATCGATGCCGGGCAGCCTGATCACGCCGATCGAGCCATCGGTTGCGGCGCAGGCCGCTCGCGAAGCCGAGGGCCGTGCACAGCATGCGGTCCAGACCACGGCGTTCAGCCGGATCGAGGTGGCCGTCGCGTCATCGCGCGGCAGCCAGCATGCCGACAACGAGGACGCCCATTCCGACCTCGACGCATCGAACGGCCTCTTCGTCGTCGCCGATGGCGTCGGCGGCGGTGCGATGGCGCAGCTCGCGAGTCGCCTGCTCGTCGACTCGCTGCACGGCGCCCTCGAAGGCCGCCGCGCCGATGCCGACGCGGTGCGCGCCGCGCTGCTCGATGCCGACCGCACGATCCAGCGTGCGATCGCGCGCCAGACCGACCTGCCGGGTGCCGCAACCGTCGTGCTGTGCGCGCCGGTCGACGTGCTCGCGGCGCGCTGGCTGATCGGCTGGGTCGGCGATTGCCGCGCCTACCGACTGGCCGCGGTCGACGGCGGTCGCGTCGACCTGCTGTCGTGCGACGACACCTTCCGCGCGCTCGGCGAAGCGGCGCCGCCCGGCGGCTCGCCCGACGACCCGGCGCGCATGGTCGGCAACGGCGCGATCGCCGGCGCCAACGTCGCGCTGCACGAGCTCGCGGCGGGCGACCTGCTGGCGCTGTGCAGCGACGGCGTGCACAAGCACCTGGGTCTCGACGACTGGGCCGGCGCGCTGCACGTGGATGCGCCGCTGCCCGATCGCTGCGCGCAGCTCATCGCGGCCGCCCGCGCGCACGGCAGCACCGACGATGCGACCGTGCTGCTGCTGCGGCGCGCCGGCTTCGCGATGCGGCGGCCGCGCTGGATCGCCCGCTTCGGCGGTCGCGACACCGATGGAGGATCGAACCCATGACCCCCGCGGACATCGATCGCGTGTTCGGGCGCAGCCGCCTGCGCATGGTCACCGGCGCGCACGTCGAGGTGTTCCGCGAGGCCTCGCTGCCAGGCGAGCGGCGGCGCTACACGAAGCGCTTCCTGGCGACCGCGGCCGGCGACTTCCGCATGTGGACCGAGCGTGAATGGCGCATCCTCGCGCGCCTCGTCGGCCACGGCATCGGCCCGGTGCCCGACGTCGTCCAGTTCGACCGCGGCGCGTCCGATCGGCCCGCGTTGGTGCAGACCTACGACGCCGGCATCACCGTCGATCACTGGGCCACGTTGCTGCCGGTCGAGCGCGACGGCTCGACCCGCCACCATGTGTTCGAGGACTGCGCGCACTGGTGGGCGCTGGCCCGCCACTGCCTGATCGCGCTCGACGCGATCCACCAGCTGCAGCTCGTCCACCTCGACCTGAAGGCCGACAACGTCTGCATCCCGGCCGGACCGGCCGACTTCGATCCGCACGCGCCGGATGCACGGCTGCACCTGCGCTTCGAGCAGATCACGTTGATCGACTTCGCGTTCTCGCTGGTCTCGGGCGAGCGCCTCGACAGCGCGCTGCCGATCGCGCGCCAGACCGAATACGACTACCAGTCGCCGCGCCTGCTGCAGGCGCTCGAGGCCGGCGCGGCCGGCGATCTGGCGCCGACGCGCGCGCTCGACTGGCGCTGCGACATCTTCAGCCTCGCCGCGATGCTGCGGCGCTACCTGCCCGATCCGGAACGCGCTGCGGACGGTCTCTGGACGCAGGCGCGGCTCGTTCACGCGCACGCGCTCGTCCGTCGGCTGCTCGACGTCCACGATGCCGAGTTGCCCGTCGTGCGTCCGCATGCGGAGCTGATCACGCTGACTTCGGCGCCGCTGCAGGACGACGATCTGGCCGCGTCGCTGCAGCAGGGCTGGACCTTGGCGACCGCGCAGCCGGTGCCGCGAACCGAGTGGCCGACGCCGGTGACGCGCATCGCGATGCCGGTCGCCGCCTTGGCGACACCGATCGTGACCGGCGTCGATGTCGAGCCGATCACGATCGATCCGAGCGACGTCGCCAATCGGTCGCGGCCGGTCGTCAGGCCGACTGGCCGCCCGAGGCGCGTCGCTTGGGCGGCAGCGCTGCTCGTGCTGGCGGCGGTCAGCGTGCCGCTGCTGGGTCAGGGATGGCCGGGCTGGCGGGAGCGGATCGCCAATGCAGTTGCGCCGGATGCGGGCAGAGTTGCGCGCGAGGCGGGCAGCTCATCCGCGGCGCCGTTGGCATCCGCGACGTCGGTCGTCGCGGCGGCCTCGGTACCGCCTGCATCGTCGCGATCGGTCGAGACGATCGCGGCTCAAACGCATCCGCCGGCCGCGGAGTCTGTGAAACCCGCGGAGCCGCAGGGGCCGCCACCCATTGCGGCACCGTCATCGGAGTCTCGCGACAGCAAGACAGCGCAGGCGGAGGACTCCGCAGCGATGAGCCGGGCGCGCGCACCGACCGTGGCGTCGAAGCCCACCGTGACGTTGGCGCCGGCGACTCCGCCGACGACGACGCGAGGCGGGAACGCGGCGCCGAAAGAAGCACCGCGCGCCCGCGCCGGCCTCGGTGCCGGCAAGCCGGTCGTCATCGCCTCTGGCAAGGCGCGCACATCGGCACCGGAACGCGGCGGGTCGTGGGAAGCCGCGCCTGCGTCGACCCGAATCGGCGACAGATCGAAGGCGCGGACCGCGGCTGGGCCTGCCCGAGACGGCGCATTGGCGCCGCGGCCCGGCTGGGTCGCGTCGCTGGGGGCGAAAGGCGATGGGGCGTGGAAGCCAGCAGCGTCGATCGCTGCGCCTCCCGCCGTCGTTCCGGCTCCCGAGCCATGGCCGCATACCGCCATGGCGAGCGGGATGGCGAGCCCGAAGTCGGCGACGGAGACGCGCGCCGGGGTGTCTGCGATGCCGCCAGCGCCCGCGCCTCAAGCGAACGAACGCACGGCGATCGCACCGAACGCGCCTTCCGCCCATCCGGCCGCCGTTGGCGTGGCGCCGCCGATCGCCGCCGCGCCGACGCGGATCGGGCCGGCGCTCGCACCGCCGGTCGTCACGGCGCCAACGCGGACCACGCCGGCGCAAACGCCGCCGACCGGCTTCGCCGCCGAGCCGACCGATCCGACCGGGCCGCGACCGTCGACGTCGTTCGAGCGCAGTCGCTCCGCGGCCATGTCGTCCGCTTCGTTGTCGGCGGTCAACGCGCCGCTGTCCGAGAGCCGGGCGGCCGCCCCCACCGACTTCGCCGCGCGCGCCGGCGACCTTATGGCGAACCAGCTGCCGCGCCTCGCGCAGCGTGCCGAGCGTTCGGTGATGAAGGTGCTGTTCACTGCGGCGCGGTCGGATGGCGGCGCAACCGACGACGAGATCCGGCAGGCCGCGAGCACGATGCGGCGCGCGCCGGACGAGACCTTTGCCGATCTTCCGCTCGCCGCCGGGGATGCACGCCAGCTCAACGACGCGGCGCGTGCCGCGTTCTATCGGCGCGGCAGCGCGCGCGAGGCAGCCGATTTGCAGCTGCGTGCGTTCGGCGCGAACCCGACCGACGCCGAGGTCGTCGGCAATCTCGCCTTCCTGCGCCTGAAGCAGCAGCCGACGCAGCCGGAGCCGGTACGTCAGCTCGCACTGCACGCGCTGACGCTGCCGGACCCACGCTTTCCGCACGGCCGGCTCGAAGACTGGACCACCTTCGCGATCGCCAGCGCGCTCGCCGGGCGCGAGCGCGATGCGCGCCATGCGTGGTGGGTGAGCGCCGCGCTGGCACCGAACCTGCAGCGCCAGTGCCGCGCGGCGACCGACGCCTATGCGCTGTACGGCGAGCGGCTGCGCCCTTCCGTCGAGTCGATGCTGCAGCGACTGCACGCATCCGGCCGCGCCGACGGCATGGCGTTCTGCAGCTGGCCGCCGTACTGGACGGTCGGCTCGAACCGCTAGGCGCTGTTGACGCGGGGAGGCGCACCCCCGAGGCGCCCGGCATCCCTTGCACTCGGTGCGCCGGCGGCTCGTCTCGCCTTCCGCATCCCGGTGCTCCAACCGCCGAGCGACCGCCACGGTCGTGCAACCCGTGATCGGCGCGGGCACTGTCACTACACTTGGCGCATGAATGGTGGCGATGACGCCCAGCAGTTTTCTTCGACCCGCGCCGCCGCGACCCGGAACCGTCCGCGTCGGCTGCGCGCGATCGACAGCGCATGACGCAGCCGGGTGCACTCGCGTCGGTGGAGGTCGACCTGGCGACCGGTCGGGTGCAGGCCGGCGACAACTTCGAGCGCGTCGTCGGCTTTGCGATCGAGTCCGTGACGCGCTCGGACCTTCGCGGGACGGCCGACGCCGCGCTGAACCGCATCGAAGAGTCGGACCGCAACCGCGTCGAAGCGGCCCTGCTCGAAGCTCGGCAGCAGGGGTCGACGGCGACGCTGCACTTCGCGCTGCGCGGTGACGACGGCGTCCCGCGCTCGATCGAGGCGGTGGTTTCCGTGCTCGCGGTCGAGGGCCGGCCGCTCAGGCTCATCGCGACCCTGCTCGACGTCTCCGCCGCCCGGCGCGCCGAGGAAACGCTGCGCGAGAGCGAGGCGCGCTACCGGTCGGCACTGACCGCCGGCCGCATGGGCTCGTGGGAAACCGACCTGCGCGCCGGTACGCGGACCTGGACCCATGAGGGCATGGCGCTGTTCGGGATCGATCTGCCCGCCGGGCGCGGCCAGGTCGGTGGCGACGCCGATGAATACCAGACCGCGATGCATCCGGACGATCGCCATCTGGTGCGGCGCTTCCATGCGCTGGCCGACGAGATCGATTCGTTTCCCGCCGAGTACCGGATCGTGCGGCCCGACGGCACGATCGTCTGGCTGTCGGGCCGCGGACTCGTTGCGACGCGCACGCCGGACGGCAAGGCGCAGCGCCTGATCAGCATCATGTCGGACGTGACCGAGCGCCGCCATGCCGAGGAGGAGCTGCGCAAGGAGCGCGAGCGCCTGAGCCTCGCGCTGAGTGCGGGCCGGATGGGCGCGTTCGACCTCGACATCCGTGATGACGTGCTGTGGTGGTCGCCGCAGACCTACGCGGTATTCGGGCTCAGTCCCGAGACGTTCACGCCGACCCGCGAGGGCGTCGCCGCGCTGCTGCATCCGGATGACCGCGCGACCTTCGTGCAGCGCCGCGCCGAGGCGATCGCGAAGCACGAGCCGCTCGCCCTCGAGTTCCGCATCCTGCAGCCCGACGGCAGCACGGCCTGGGTCAGCCACCGCGGCGAGGTCGAGTACGACACCGCCGGCCAGCCGGTGCGCAGCTTCGGCATCACGATGGACATCACCGAGCGCAAGCACGCCGAGGACGCGCTGCGCCAGGCCGATCGCGAGAAGGACGACTTCATCGCGACGCTGGCGCACGAGCTGCGCAACCCGCTCGCGCCGATTCGCAATGCGGTCGAGGTGCTGCGCCGCACCGCCCAGCGCGACCCGCAGGTGATCTGGAGCCGCGACGTCATCGATCGGCAGGTCGCGCAGATGGCGCATCTGCTCGACGACCTGCTCGACGTCTCGCGCATGACCCGCGGCCAGTTCCATCTGCGGCGTGAGCCGCTGCAGTTGGCGACCATCGTCGAGCGCGCGATCGAGATCGCGCAGCCGATCGTCGATGCGTCGGGGCACGCGCTGACGGTCGATCTGCCGGCGCAGCCGGTCGCCCTCGAAGGCGACCTGACGCGGCTCGCGCAGATCGTCTCGAACCTGTTGATCAACGCCGCGAAGTACACCGCGGCCGGCGGACGGATCGGTCTCGCTGCGGCCGTCGAGGGCGACGAGGTCGCGATCACGGTGCAGGACAGCGGCATCGGCATCGACGAGCGCCAGCTGCCGCGCATCTTCGAGATGTTCGGACAGGTCGAGAGTGCACTGGCCCGCTCGCAGGGCGGCCTCGGCATCGGCCTCTCGCTGGCGAAGGGGCTCGCCGAACTGCACGGCGGCCGCATCGAGGCGCACAGCGCCGGCGTCGGCCACGGCAGCGAGTTCATCGTGCACCTGCCGATCGATCGCCTGCGGCGCGCCGTGCCGGCGCCGACCGTCGTTCCGCCCGAACCTCCGCTGGCCTCGAGCAGCTATCGGGTGCTCGTCGCCGACGACCTGCCGGAGATCGCCGACAGCCTGGCCTGCGTCTTCGAGCTGATGGGCCACAGCGTCGCGGTCGCGTACGACGGCGAAGAGGCGGTGCAGCGGGCGGCCGAGTTCCGCCCCGACGTCGCGCTGCTCGATCTCGGCATGCCGAAGCTGAATGGCTACGAAGCGTGCCTGCGCATCCGCTCGACGTCGTGGGGCCGGCAGATGACGTTGATCGCTCAGACCGGCTGGGGCCAGGACGACGATCGGCGGCGCACGCGCGAAGCCGGCTTCGACCACCACGTGCTGAAGCCGGTCGATCCGAGCGCGCTGATCGCGCTCTTTCCGCGCCGCGACTGAGCGTTCTTCGGCTGGCGCTGCCGCGCGCTCAGGCGCGCTTCGGGACGTGCAAAGGCTCGAGGTCGCGCGGCTCGTCCATCGCATCGGCGTTTGCGGCGGCCCGTGCCGACCAGGTCAGCAGGTAGCCGCGGCCGTGCACGGTGTCGAGCCGCAGGCTGTCGATCCCGCACTCACGCAACTTGCGTCGGATGCGGTAGACATGCACGTCGATGCTGCGGCCGATCGAGCGCGTGCTGCCGCGCAGCTTGAGTGCAATCGCTTCGCGGTCGACGAAGCGACCGGCGTTCGAGGCGAGCAGGAACAGCAGATCGAACTGGTGCGGCGTCAGGTCGAGCGCGGTGTCGTCGACGCGCGCGAGGCCGCTGCCGGCCTGCATCGACAGCGGCCCGAACTGCAGGCGTTCGTTCGGCCGTTCGGCAGTGTCGTGGACGACTTCGATCAGCCGCTGCATCTTGGCGGCGAGCAGCCGCGGCGAGGCCGGCTTGATGACGACCTCGGTCGCTCCGCATTCGAGGCTCAGGATGTGCTGCGCTTCGCTCTGCGAAGTCGAAAGGAGGATCACCGGCGACCTGAACTGCGGCCGCAGTTCGCGCAGCACGTCGACATAGCCGGCGCCGAAGCCGTCGGCATCGACGAGCGCGACATCGAAGCGCCACTGGCTCAGGATGCCGAGCGCGCGTTCCGCCGAGCGCGCGACGAAGGGTCTGAAGCCGAACGCCGGCAGCGCCCGGGCCGCGGTGGCGCCGGCATCCGGATGGCGTTCGATGATCAGGCACGAGTAGGGCATGGAGGCGACCTCGTTGCGGACAGGGGGTGATGCGGGCTGCAGGAATCGATTTGACCGGCCGGTTCGCGCAAAGGTCCGCGGCTCATGCCTCCCGTTCTGCAGTTCGTCGCAATCGGCATGCCTGTTGGAGTGCACCGCGGAAACCCGGTTCCCCGGATCGACGCGCGCCTTCAGAATCGCCGCTGAGAAGCGTCGGACAGCCGCCGTCCCGTTCGCATCGCCGAAATCATCACTTAGGAGACACCATGAGATTCATGACCCTGCGCGCCTGCCTCGTGCTGGCGAGCGCTGTTCTGTCGTTCTCGGCAACGGCCCAGAACATCTCGATCGCGACCGGCGGCACCGGCGGGGTCTATTACCCGCTTGGCGGCGGCATCGCCGCAGTCCTCTCGAAGCATGTGCCCGGCATGCAGGCGACCGCCGAGGTCACGGGCGGGTCGGTCGACAACCTGAAGCTGGTCAACAGCGGCAAGCCCTACATTGCCTTCGCGATGACGGACGCGAGCCAGGATGCGCTGCGCGGCGAGGACAAGTTCAAGGGTGGGAAGGTCCCGCTGAAGACGCTGATGATCCTGTACCCGAACCGGATGCACGTCGTCTCGATCGAGGGCCGCGGCGTCACCAAGATGGCCGACCTCAAGGGCAAGCGCGTCTCGACCGGCTCGCCGGGCAGCGCGACCGAAGTCATGGCGTTTCGCGTGATCGAGGCGGCCGGCCTCGACAAGGACAGCGACATGAAGCGCGAGCGCCTCGGCGTCGCCGAATCGGTCAATGCGATCAAGGACGGCAAGATCGACGCGTTCTTCTGGGTCGGCGGCCTGCCGACCGCGTCGGTCACCGACCTCGCCAACACGCCGGGCACCAAGCTGAAGATGATCGACCACGCCGACGTGGTGGCCGCGATGAACAAGAAATACGGCAATCTCTACGTGCAGGACACCATCCCGAAGGAAACCTACAAGGGCATGGAGGCCGACAACAAGCAGGCCACGGTGATGAACATCCTGGTCGCGCACGAGAACATGGACGAGAAGACCGCCTACAACATCGTCAAGACGATCTTCGACCGGCTCGACGACGTGATCGCGGTGCACAAGGAAGCGGTCAACTTCAAGCTCGAGAATCAGAAGACGGCGGCGACGCCGATCCCGTTCCATCCGGGCGCCCTCAAGTACTTCGCCGAGAAGGGCGTCAAGCTCAACTGACGCGCACTCCGTGGCGTCCGCGTTCGGCGCGGCCGTCCGCTGTCCCGGTTGCGCGACGTCGCGGCCGAACCTGAAGGCGAACGCATGAACACCCCGCAGGCGCCCGCCGAATTGCCGACCGCCGTCAGCGACGAGGCCCTGCAGCGCGCCGAGAAGTTCGTCGAGGAGGAGGAGGGCGCGGCCAACAAGCTGCACGGCTGGCTCGGCGGCTTCGTGCGCCTGCTCGCGTTCGTGATGTCGGCGTTCCACCTGTACACCGCTTATGCGATCGTGCCGACGCAGACCTTGCGGCCGATCCACGTGGCGTTCGTGCTGGCGTTGTGCTTCCTGGTCTTTCCGGTCGCGAAGCGCTTCCGCCACCGGGTCATGTGGTGGGACTGGCTGGCCGCCGCGCTCGCCGTCGCGATCGTCGTCTATGCGCTGCAGGGCGGCGACGACTTCACCGACCGCAACACCTCGCCGGACAACTGGGATATCGCGTTCGGGATCGGCCTGATCGTGCTGGTGCTCGAAGCGATGCGACGCTCGACCGGTTGGGTCATGCCGATCGTCACGGTGAGCTTCCTGCTCTATGCGCTGCTCGGTCCTTACCTGCCGGCACCGTGGACGCACAAGGGCTACGAGGTCGGCCGCCTGGTCGGCGTGATGTACATGACGCTCGAGGGCATCTTCGGCGTCGCCGTGGACGTCGCGTCGTCGCTGATCATCCTGTTCACGATCTTCGGCGCGTTTCTGCAGCAGTCGGGCGCCGGCAAGTTCTACATCGACTTCTCGTTCTCGGCGATGGGCGGCAAGCCGACCGGTGCCGGCCGCACGGTGGTGCTGGCGTCGTTTCTTCTCGGCGGGCCGTCGGGCTCCGGGGTCGCGACGACGGTCACGCTCGGTGCGGTGGCTTACCCGATGCTCGAGAAGGTCGGCTACGAGAAGAACGCCGCCGGCGGGCTGCTCGCGGCGGGCGGACTCGGCGCGATCATTTCGCCGCCGGTGCTCGGTGCGGCGGCGTTCCTGATCGCCGAGTTCCTGAAGATCTCGTACCTCGACGTGCTGCTGATGGCCGTCATCCCGACCTTGCTGTTCTATCTCGCGCTGTTCCTGATGGTCGAGATCGATGCGCGCAAGTACGGCATGGGCAACGTCGCGTTCGAGAAAGTCGACAGCGTCTGGAACC
>JBDSAB010000398.1:0-4681 GCA_039922395.1 Caldimonas sp. | reverse complement strand
GGCGCCGTTCGGTGAAGTCCTGCATCGCGGCAATCGCCTCGGCGCAGTCGATTCGACCGAGCGCACGCAGCCTCGCCGGCCCCGCGCCACCGGGCGGCGCTGCGAGCGCCATGTCGACCAGGTCGCTCGCGTCAAGCGGAGACACACCGGAGCGGTGGCTTGCGACATCCGCTCCGGCCGGCATGGCTACAGGACGACTTTCACCAACGGGTGCGTCGACAGCGTCCGGTACAGCTCGTCGAGCTGTTCGCGGCTGGTCGCCGTGATCGTCACAGTCAGGCTGCGGTACTTTCCGGCCTTGCTCAAGCGGCTTTCGACCTCGTCCGGATTCAGCAACGGGTCGAAGCGCTGGGCGACCGCAATCACCGCGTCGGCGAAGCCGTCGACGTTGGCGCCCATCACCTTGATCGGAAAGGCCGACGGGTACTCGATCAGCGATTGATCGGCAGGAATGTCGTGCATGGTGAGGTTCATCCTCGACATCTATGGGCGCTTCCCGCAGTCTCAATCCTCGCGCCGAAGGGGGCGCCCGCGGCCTCGGCGCTCAGATCGACTGGGTTGCCTTCGCGCTCTGGTACGCCTCATAAAGCCGTGCATAGACCGGCCCCGGCTTGCCGCGCATGGCGCCGTGGCCGACCGCCGCACCATCCAGGCTGGTGACCGGCAGGACTTCCTTGGTGGCCGAGCTCAGCAGCAGCTCGTCGGCGGACAGCACGTCGGCCTCCGGGATCTGCCGCAGGTTGAAGGCGATGCCGCAATCGACGCACAGCTCGCGAATCAACTCGTAGCGAATGCCTTCCAGCACGTGCTCGCTCTTTGGCGGGCCCAGCACTGCGCCTTCATGGACCACCCAGACGTTGCTGCCCGACGCCTCGGTCAGGAAGCCATCGCGGAACATCACCGTCTCGAGCGCGCCGTGGTCGGCCGACATCTGGCGCGCCAGCACGTTACCGAGCAGCGAGATGCTCTTGATGTCGCCACGCTCCCAGCGGAAGTCGCGCGCCGTCACGCAGGCGACGCCCTGGTGCCGCTGCTCCGCCGACGGCGGCTTCATCACGCTCGCCATCATGAAGACGGTCGGCTCGATGTCGGGCGGCATCACGTGGTCGCGCAGCGCGACACCGCGCGTGACCTGGATGTAGACGAGCTGGTCCGGCGCGTGGCCCTGCGCCATCAACGCGCTCGCCAGTCGGCGCGAGCGCTCGAGCCACTGCTCGGGCTTGAGCGGATTCGGAATCCGCAGCTTGCCGAGGCTGCGGCTGAGGCGCGCCATGTGCTCGTCGAAGCGGAACAACTTGCCGCCGTAGGCCGGAACGACCTCGTAGACGCCGTCGCCGAAGATGAACCCGCGGTCGAGGACCGAGACCTTGGCGTCGCGCAACGAGCCGTATTCGCCGTTCAGGTAGCACAGGGTGTCGGGTATCTGTCGCATGGCTGGAGTCCGCCCAAGTCAGCTTACTTGATCCAGAGACGCAGCGCGTCCCAGGTCCTGCCGAAGATGCCGGCTTCGACGACCGGCTCGAGCGCCACCAAGGGGACGTCGACGACCGGCGCGCCGCCGATCGTCGTGACCTTGATCGTGCCGACGCGCTGGCCCTTCTGAAGCGGCGCGACCAGCGGGTCGGTGCGCTCGACCTTGCTCTGCAGCTTGCCGCCCTCGCCCTTCGGCACGCTGACGAAGACCCCGCCGGCGGCGCCGAGCTTCGCCTCGTTCGTCTGTCCCTTCCAGATCGGCGGCGAGACGATCGGCTTGCCGTCGTCGAAGAGCCGCATCGTGTCGAACGCCTGGTAGCCCCAGTTCAGGAGCTTCTGCGCCTCGCTGGCGCGCGCCTCCATCGACGTCGTGTTCAACACCACCGCCAGCAGGCGACGCTTGCCGGCGCCATTGCCGCCCGGCCCGAGGTTCGGAAACTCGCGCTGCGCGGTGGCCAGCAGGCAGTAGCCGGCGGCCTCGGTGTAGCCGGTCTTCATGCCGTCGACCGTCGGGTCGCGGCGCAGCAGCAGGTTGCGATTGGGCTGCGCGATGTTGTTGTACTTGTATTCCTTGATCGAGTAGTAAGGGAAGTACTCGGGAAAGTCGCGGATGATGCGGGCGGCGGTCGTCGCCAGGTCGCGCGCGGTGCTCTTGTGGCCGGGTTCGGTCAGGCCGGTCACGTTCTTGAACGCGGTGTTCTTCAGACCCATGGCCTGGGCCTGCCGATTCATCATCGCGACGAACTCTTCGACGGTCCCGCCGACCGCTTCGGCCAGCACGACCGAGGCGTCGTTGCCGCTCTGCACGATCATGCCGCGCAGCAGCTCATCGACCTTCGGCGTCATCGTGGTGTCGATGAACATCAGCGAGCCGCCGCCCTTGCGCTCGCTCCAGGCGCGCTTCGAGACCGGCAGCTCCTGGTCAAGTGCCAGCTTCTTGTCACGCAGCGCCGCGAAGACGACATAGGCCGTCATCAGCTTGGTCAGCGACGCCGGATCGACCGAGGTGTCCGCGTCGCGCTGAGCGAGCGTCTGGTTGCTGGTCATGTCGAGCAGCACGTAGCTCTTGGCCGCGACTTCCGGCGGCATCGGCTGGGCAGCGGCCATGCCGGCGGCGACGGACATCGACAGGGCCAGGAGGATCGAGAGCAGTCGTTTCATCATCGAAGGAGGAGCAAAAAAGCAGAACGGTTCAGGAGACGGCGCGGGCGGCGGATCGGCCGCGCCGTTCGAGTCGGCGGCGGCGGCCCGCGTTCCGTGCAGGTTCGATTCTCGGCGTCAGGCCGGCATCTGCAGTTGTCGGATCACGACCGACTTCAACAGCCCGAGCTGGCCATGGAAAAAATGTCCGACCCCGGGAAAGACGATCACCGGAATCGATTGCGGGCGGGCCCAGTCGAGCGTTGCAGAAAGCGGCACGACATCATCGGTCTCGCCATGGATCACCACGGTGTCGGCGGGAACCGGCGGCACCTGCTGCTTTTGCGTCGACGGCCCGACGAGCACCAGCCGCTCCGGCTTCTCGCCGTCGGGCAAGCGGCTCGCCGTTTCGGCGGCGACATAGCCGCCGAACGAAAAACCAGCGAGGAGCAGCGGGGTTGGCGATCCGGCCGCCTCGGTTCGAAAGGCCGACACCACGGCGAGCGCGTCATCGACCTCGCCGCGGCCTTCGTCCCAGGTTCCCGTCGACGCGCCGATGCCGCGGAAGTTGAAGCGCACGCTGCGCCAGCCCAGCTGCAGCAAGGCGCGCGCAAGCGTCTGCACGACCTTGTTGTCCATCGTGCCGCCGAACTGCGGATGCGGATGGCAGACCACCGCCAGGCCGCGCGGGGCGCCGGCTGGTGCGTCGATCGCGCACTCGATCGAACCGGCCGGGCCGGCGATCCGCTGCACGACGGTGCGGGGCGACATCGATGTGCAGCGGGTCAGCGTCCGACGTCGGGCGGCAGCAGCAACCGCTCGACGACACGCCCGTTCTTCAAGTGCGAATCGACGATCTCGTCGATGTCGCTGTGGTCGACATAGGTGTACCAGACCGCCTCCGGATACACGACGGCGACCGGTCCGCCCGCGCAGCGATCGAGGCAGCCCGCCTTGTTGACTCGGATCTTGCCCGGCCCGTTGAGCTTCTCGGCCTTGACGCGCGACTTGCAGTGCGCGAAGGCCGAGTCCGCATCGTGTTCGGCGCAGCTGGCCTCGCCGTCGCGCCGGTTCAGGCAGAAGAAGATATGCCGCTCGTAATAGCTCATTCGCGGATTCTAGGAGCGGGGCAATGACCGTCCGGCCATCAGGTGTCGTCGCGAGCCGAGAGCCGCGCGAGCAGATACGCCAGCGTCGCGTACGGCCAGATCCAGCCGACCCACTGCACCGCCCCGTGGAAGCGAATGAAGCGGCCCTGTTCCCAAGCCTGCAGGCTCTGCGCCTGGTAAGGATCGGCCGGTGCACGCGCGACCAGCATCAGCATCGCGGTCAGCGCCATCAACCCGAATCCAGCGGCGACTCGTCGTGGCACCAGACTGAGCAAGGTCGCCGCGATCGTGCCGATCGCGATCGCCTGCAGCCCGAGCGGCGTGACCCAGGCCAGCGCATGGTCCGGGCCGAAGTTGAGCGCGATCGACAACGTGGTGGCTGCACAACCGAGAGCGAGGGCACCAAGCACCAGCACGACGCGTCGCCAGCCGGGCCGCGCGATCGTGAACGCGACCAGGCACGGCGCCAGCAGCCCGAGCACGACGAGCGCGAGTTCGCCGGCCGGCCCGAGCGGCGCGGGCGGCCCGGCCACGCGCCATCCTTCGGTCCATGCCTGCGCGGCGGTGCCCTGCAGCAGCTGAATCACCTGGTCGCGCAGCCGGGCCAGCACCTGCCCGAGGCCGAACGGCACTGCGGTCGGAAACAGCAGCGCGAGCGGCCAGAGCAGCAGCAGTGCCAGCCCGCCCGCACTGCGCTGGATGAACCAGTGGTCGCGCGCCGCCTGCCAACGCTCGATCGCGCCGAGCCGATGGGCGAGCGCGCCGAGTGCAGCGCCAAGCGCTGCGCCGATCACATTGAGGCCGAGGTCGACGTTGGTGGCGACCCGATGCGGCAGGAAGTTCTGCGTCGTCTCCATCGCCAGCGACAGCAGCGCGCCGGCCAGCACGCCGAGCAGCACGCTTCTCGTCGCCGAGGCGCCGCCGCGGACCTGCGCGCCGAAGACGAGCGCACCGAGCGG
>JBDSAB010000397.1:0-9908 GCA_039922395.1 Caldimonas sp. | reverse complement strand
CGTTCGATGTGCTGTTGGTCGATGCCGGCCTGGCCGGTGCATCCGCCTCGGACACCAGCCGATCGCTGCGTGCGCGCAGCGAAGTGCCGCTCATCCTGCTGCTCGACGACGGCGCTTTCGCGGCGCGTGTCGCCGCGCTCGACAGCGGTGCCGACGATTGCCTCGTCAAGCCTTTCGACCGGCGCGAACTGGTGGCCCGCATCGGTGCGGTGGTCCGGCGCAGCGGCGGACGACGCGGGAACATCCGCGATGCGCAAGGCGGTGCGCACGTGCGATTCAATGGCTGGCTGCTCGATGCGGGCCGGCGATTGCTCGTCGCGCCCGACGGCGTGCCGGTGGCCCTGTCGGCGCACGAGGTTCAGCTGATGACGACCTTCGTCGCGAAAGCCGGCGAGGTGATCAGCCGGCGGCGTCTGCTGGCACTTGTTGAAGCCACGGGGTCGGCATCGACCGAGCGCGGCATCGAAGCGTCGGTCGCGCGACTGCGCCGCAAGCTCGGTGCAGACGCGACCCTCATCCGCACGGTGCGCGGCGAGGGGTTCGTCTTCAGAGGCCGGGTCGAAGCTTTCGAAAGCTAATGCGGCTAGACCGCGAATTCCTCGATCTTGCGGCCGGCCTGCAGCGCAGCGACGAGCCAGCGCGGCTGGCTGCCGCGCGCGCTCCAGGTGTTGCCGTGCTCGTCGCGGTACTTGACCGGAACGCGGCGACCGGTGGCACCCGACTTCTTGGCGGAAGTCTTTGCGGGGCCCACGGCCTTTGCGGCCCGCTTGCCGGACTTGGTGCCGAAAAGATCCTCGCTCGTCAGTTCATAGTGCTCGATGGCCGCCTTGATGCGCTCGATCACGCCACCGGCTTCTTTTTTCTTGACCGCTTGCGCCTCGCGCTGAAGCTTTGCGATCTGTTGCTGAATCTGCTTGTAGGACTTTGCCATCGCTTCTCCGAGAAGTCTTAGAAGGGGTGCTCGCCTGCGGGAGCACGGCTGTGGGGGGACAGCCGAACTATAGCCGGACGCGTGGTCTTGCCCATTCGCGAGGCTTTTCGTGAAAGGCCTTATGGTTCGGGCTTGCGCCAAAGTCGCGACCCTTCCATGGCCACCCATTGAATCCCGCATCGATCGCCCTGCTGGCCTTGGCGATGTCGACCGACGCCTTTGCCGCAGCAATCGGCAAAGGCTTGGCGCTGCACAAGCCGGGTTGGCCGGAAGCCTTGCGCACCGGCGTGATATTCGGTGTGATCGAAGCCATCACGCCGGTCATCGGTTGGTTGCTCGGCCGCGCGGCTGGGCGCTATGTGTCGCAGTGGGATCACTGGATCGCATTCGTCCTGCTCGGCGTGCTCGGCTTGCGGATGATCCGCAACGGCCTCGCGCCGGCTGACGCCGACGAGCCCGCCGCCAAGCCGGCGCGCCATTCGTTCGCGCTCCTCGCCGTCACCGGCTTTGCGACCAGCATCGACGCCATGGCGGTCGGCGTGAGCCTCGCGTTCCTCGACGTCGACATCGTGCCGGTGGCCGCCGCGATCGGCGTCGCGACGTTGACGATGGTGACCGTCGGCGTGTTGCTCGGCCGCGTGCTCGGCGTTCTTGCCGGGCGCCGCGCCGAGTTGGTCGGCGGCGTCGTGCTGATCGGCATCGGACTCGCGATCCTGTATGAGCACCTGAACGCAGCGCCGGTGTGATGGCGAGCCTGCGTTCCAGCGCGTCGCCGATCGGATGTCGCGACTGTCGTATGGGGCTGATCGAAAAGAGCCTGACGCCAATGCGGTCGGCGCCCTCCCGCGCCGCATCGGATGCGGATAATCCACTCGCCCAACGCATCCGCCGCACGGATTCCACTTTCCGCTGAGTCGCTCCGAGGTCCCTGAATGAAAAAGGCCGTGGTGATCACGCTCGGCGTGCTGGCACTGCTGCTCGGTGCCGGCGCCGGCTGGTACTGGTGGCAGCGGCAGGCCCGCGCGGTGCCGGTCGCAGCGGTCGCGCCGCCAGCGGCGGTCGCACCGCAGGCAGTACCTCCCGCGGCGCCAGCCGCATCCGAACCGCGCATCCGTCACCCGATCGAAGCACCGGCTGAACCGAAGCCGGCGGGGCCGCGCGATGTCGCGACGGTGCTGACCGACCTCGTCGGCAAGAAGGCTGCGCTGTCGATGCTGCAGCTCGACGACTTTCCGCGCCGCTTCGTCGCGACGGTCGACAACCTCGGCGGTGCCCGTGCGCCGGCGCGGCTCTGGCCGGTGGTGCCTGCGGCCGGGCGGTTCGGCGTCGAGCGGCGCGACGACGTCGAGTCGATCGCCGCGGGCAATGCGGATCGCTATGCCGCGTTCCTGGCGTTCGTCGAAAGCGTCGAGCCGCGCCGTGCGGCCAGCGTGTACCGGACGCTGTACCCCGAATTCCAGCAGGCGTACGAAGAGCTCGGCTATCCCGGTCGCTACTTCAACGACCGGCTGGTCGAGGTCATCGACCTGCTGCTTGCAACGCCCGAGCCCGCTGTGGCACCTCGGGTTCATCTGCCACCGATCAACGGCCCGGTGCGCCCCGAGCGCCCCTGGGTGCTCTACGAGTTCGATGATCCGGCGCTCGACCGATTGGCGTCGGGGCAGAAGATGCTGCTGCGGATGGGCCCGGCCGCCGAGCGGCGCCTGAAAGCCCGCCTGCTCGAGTTCCGGCGTCTCATCGCCGGCGGAAAGAGTGCGCGTTGACATGAGCGACCTCGGCCGCGGCCACCCGCGCCTGCTGGCCGATGTCGGCGGCACGCATGCGCGCTTCGGCTGGGTCGCGGCGCCCGGCGCCGGCATCGAGTGCATCCGGCAGTACCGCTGCAGCGATCACGCGAGCCTCGAGTCGATCGTCGCGTTCTATCTGGCCGACCAGCGGCGTCCCGCACCGCGATCCGCCGCGATCGGCATCGCGACCACCGTCGATGCCGACCGGGTCACGATGACCAACCTGCCGTGGTCGTTCTCGATCGAGGCGATGCGCGAGCGCTTTGCGCTTGATCGGCTGGTCGTGCTGAACGACTTCGCCGCACTCGCGCTCGCGACGCCGCTGCTCGGTGTCGAAGCATTTCGAGCGGTCGGCGGTGGCGCCGCACGACCCGGTGCGCCGATCGCGGTGCTCGGCCCGGGCACCGGTCTCGGCGTGGCCGGACTGCTGCAAGGTCCGCACGGAACTTGGCTGCCGGTGGTCGGCGAAGGCGGGCACGCCACCTTGTGCGCGGTCGATGCGGTCGAAGAGGAACTGCTGGCGATCGTGCGCCGCCACTGGCCGCACGTTTCGGCCGAACGCGTGCTCTCGGGGTCGGGTCTCGTCAACCTGCACCGCGCGCTCGGCGACCGTGCGGGTGAGACGGTCGAAGCGCTCACGCCGGCCGACATCGTGACGCGCGCGCTCGACGGACGTGATGCGCGCTGCACCGAGACCGTCGAGCGCTTCCTCGGCTTCCTCGGCAGCTTCGCCGGCAATTTGGCGCTGACGCTCGGCGCGCAGGGCGGCGTCTACATCGGCGGCGGAATCGTGCCGCGGCTCGGCGACCGCATCGCGCGCTCGTGCTTCCGCGAACGTTTTGAAAGCAAGGGCCGGTTCCGAAGCTACCTGGCGCGCGTGCCGACGTGGGTCATCACGACGCCTGACGATGCGGCCCTGCGCGGCGCCGATCGGGCGCTCGACGACCGGCTTGCGCGGGATGCCGATGCCGCTGAGCCGCGCCGCAGCGCTTGATCGGTTGGCGCGCCGACGCGGTCGCGTCAGGGTATCGAGACGGCGCCGGGCGGCGACGCCGGATCGTCGAGCAGGATCAGCATCCGGTCGAACAGCACCGCGACCTCGTCCGGGCTCTCGAGGTAGAAGCGGGCCTGCGACGGCGTCTCGGCGTGGCCGATCCGGATCGTCAGCCAATCGGGCGGGGCAGCGGCGAACACCGGTTCGTCGTTGAGGTCGTCGCCGGCGAAGACGGCGCTCTGCGAACCGGACCGCGTGACCAGGCTCGACACCGCGTCGGCCTTGTTCGGCGCGGCCGCGAGCACGATGTTCATCACCATCTTGCCGCCGTAGGCATGCAGCCCAGGCGGCAGGTCGTCGACGAGGCCGGTGATGAGTCGGAAGGCGGCGGCGTGATCGGTGGCGAGCCGGTAGTGCAGCGCGATCGAGTAGATCTTGTCCTCGATGGCGACGCCGAGCGCCTCGATCGCGGGGCCATGCGCCAGCAGGCGCGCTCGCATGCCGTCGAGCGCTGAGGGCGCGAAGCCGACCGCCGAGGGGTCCTCGGCGCCGTGGTTGCCGATCACGTAGTGCGGGGCGAACGAGAGGCGCCCGAGGATGTCGTCGACACGGCGACCGCTGACGATCGCGAGCGGCAGGCGCTGCGCCAGGCGCTCGAGCCGCTGCTCGAGCGCGTTGGCGACCCGCGCGTCCTCGGGGCGCGCGACGATCGGCGCCAGGGTGCCGTCGAAATCGAATGCGAGCAGCGGACGCGACGCCATCACGGCGGCCAGTGCGGCCTCGCCCTCCGGCGCGAACAGGTGCTGCATGTCAGCTGTCCCGGTGGCGCTTCACGCGCGCCTCGATGCGCTGCCGCAGGCGCGCCCGGCCGGCGTCGGTCAGCATGTGGCCGGCCCAGCGAAAGACGTTGTTCTCGCGCACCGTCATGCGCAGGCTCGCCATGCGCTCGCGCTGCTCGGCGACCGGCATCGTCGCCGCGCGGTGCAGCGCGTCCGCGGTCTCCTCGACGTGGTACGGGTTGACGATCAGCGCCTCGGTCATCTCGCGCGCGGCCCCGGCGAAGCGGCTCAGCACCAAGGTGCTCTGCTCGTCGTCACGGACCGCGACGAACTCCTTGCTGACCAGGTTCATGCCGTCGTGCAGGCTCGTGATCACGCAGACGTCGGCGGCCCGGTACAGCTCGGCGACCTCCTGCTGGCTGTGCTGCTCGGCGAGCAGGTACACCGGCTGGTAGCCCGGCTTGCCGAAGCGCTCGTTGAGGCGCTTGGTGACCTGCGCGATGCGCTCCTGGAACAGCCGGTACTCCTCGAGCAGGCTGCGCGTCGGCGCGGCGACCTGGACCAGCACGAAGCGGCCGATCCATTCGGGGCGCTTCTCGAGCAGGCGCTCGACCGCGTGCAGGCGCTCGAGGATGCCCTTGGTGTAGTCGAAGCGGTCGACGCCGACCGCGATGCAGGCGTCGGCCGGCAGCTGCAGGCGTTCGATCAGGCGGCGCCGGCACTCGGCGATCGGCAGCCAGCCGGCCTGCTCGGCCTCGGATGGCCATTCGATCGAGATCGGATAGCTTTCGATCAGCGTGTCGTCGCCCTTGAACGAGATCGTCGAATGCTCGTGCTCGATGCGCGCTTCGAGGAAGCGGTCGACCGTCTCGATGAAGTTCTTGCAGTGGAACTGCGTGTGAAAGCCGAGGATCGTGCTGCCGAGCATGCCCTCGAGGATCTCCTTTCGCCATGGGCAGATGCCAAACGACTCGGGGTTCGGCCACGGGATGTGCCAGAAGGTCAGGATGGTCGCGCGCGGCAGCTTCTCGCGCACCATCGCCGGCAGCAGCGCGAAGTGGTAGTCCTGCACCAGCACCACCGGGTCGTCGCTGCGTGCCTCGGCGACCACCGCATCGGCGAAGCGCTGGTTGACGACGCGGTACTGCTCCCAGTCGGATTCGCGGAACACCGGCCGCACGTGGGCGACGTGGCAGAGCGGCCACATGCCTTCGTTGGCGAAACCGTAGTAATAGCCTTTCTCCTCCTCGGCGCTGAGCCAGATGCGGCGCAGCAGGTACTCGTTCTTGCCGGGCGGCACGCCGACGCGGTCGTGCGAGTCGACGTTGTCGCGGTCGGCGTCGCCACTGCCGTGCGCGATCCAGGTACCCGAGCAGGCCCGCATCACCGGCTCGACCGCGGTGACGAGGCCGCTCGCCGGCCGCTTCACGACGACACCATCGGGCGTGCGCTCGTGGATGTACGGCTCGCGGTTCGAGACCACGATGACCTGCTCGCCGTGCAGCTGCGTGCGCAGCAGGCCGCGCAGGCGATCCGGGTCCCAGCCGGTCTGCGGCCCGAGTGCGCGGCGGTACTCGTCTTCCAGGTCGCGCAGCCGCGCCCGCAACTCGTCGGCAATCGGCGCCATCTCGGCCGAAATCGTCATCGGGCGCAGCAGGCCTTCGCCGCGCAGCAGGCCGCGCACCCCGGAGACCCAGCCGCGCCAGCTGAGCTGCGCGACGACCATCGTGATCAGCGCGATCGTCAGGCCGAGCGCGGCGACGAACAGCGTGAGGTAGCGGCGCGTGTCTTCGCTGCGTCGGTCGACGAAGCTCATGTCGTGCAGCAGCACGAGGTTGGCGACCGGCGCCATCTCGCCGTTGACCTGGTGCACGCCGACGTGGACGTGGCCGCCTTCGAGCGAGAGCCGCGGGTCGGGCTGCATCGCCGCGGTCTGGGCCTCGCGGCAGCTCAGGTTCTGCGGAAAGCTCGCGGTGCGGCGCAGCAGCGTGCCGTCGAGCGAGCACAGGCCGATCGCATACAGGCGCTCGTCCTGCACCGCGCGGTCGAACAGCGTCTGCAGGCGCTGCAAGCGCGATTCGCTCATCCCCGCGCTGATCGAGTCGGACAGCGCATTGGTGACGAGCGCGCCGCGCGCGTTCAGATCACGCGAGAACCAGCGCAGGGTGAGCTGATCCATCAGCGGCGTCGCCAGGTAGGCGGCCGCCACCAGCGTCAACAGCAGGGGGATCAGGAAGCGAAGCTGAAGGTTCAGGAATCTCATGGTCGAACGTGGTGCCACGCTCGCAAGGCACGTGCCGCAGTGGGTCTGGGACTCCCGATGCTCGGCGGGCAAGGCCCGGCGTGGACCGGGCTGCAATGGCCCGCGTCGAAGGCACGTTGCAAGGGGTCATTGTATATTCGTCCGGATGCTCGAAAGGCCCCCACAAGCACCTCTCGCATCGCGGCACGGACAGGTCGCGGCAGCCCATGGCAATCGACGCGCCTGACCTCGTCCGGCACAGCACCGGCAGGCCTGCATCGCTCGATCTGGCGCTGATCGGCAACTGCACGATCAGCGCGCTCGTCGACCAGGGCGGCGCCGTCGTGTGGTGCTGCATGCCGCGCTTCGACGGCGATCCGGTGTTCCACGCGCTGCTCGATTCGGCCGACGGCCTGCCGCGCGACGGCAGCATGCTGGTCGAGCTCGAGGGCCTCGCGAAGGTCGAGCAAAGCTACGAGCACGGCACCGCGATCCTGAAGACGCGCCTGCTCGATGCGCGGGGACAGGGCATCGAGATCTCCGACTTCGCGCCGCGCTTCTTCAACCGCGACCGCATCTTCCGGCCGGCCCAGCTGGTGCGGCGGATCCGCCCCTTGAGCGGCACACCGCGCGTGCGCATCACGGTCAGTCCGCGCGGCGAGTGGGGCAGCGTCGCACCGGCGATCACGCGCGGCAGCAACCACCTGCGCTACGTGCTGCCGAGCGGCACCTTGCGCCTGACGACCAATGCGCCGCCGACCTATCTCGCCGACGGCACCTGGTTCTCGCTGCACGGGCCGGTCAGCCTGCTGTTCGGCCCCGACGAGACGCTGTCCGGCGGGATCGAGGAGACCGCGCGCGAGTTCGAGGAGCAGACCTCGCTGTACTGGCGCCACTGGACGCGTCGTCTCGCGCTGCCGCTCGAGTGGCAGGAGGCCGTGATCCGCGCTGCGATCACGTTGAAGCTGTGCCAGTTCGAGGAGACCGGCGCGATCGTCGCCGCGATGACGACGAGCATTCCCGAGGCGGCGAACAGCGGGCGCAACTGGGACTACCGGTTCTGCTGGCTGCGCGATGCGTTCTTCGTCGTACGCGCGCTGAACAGCCTTTCCGAAGTCGGCACGATGGAGGACTACCTGCGCTGGCTCTACGACGTCGTCCGCGGCTCCGAGGATGGTCATGTGCAGCCGCTCTACGGCATCGGTCTGGAGCGCCAGCTGTCGGAATCGATCGTGACGCACCTGCCGGGGTATCGCGGCATGGGGCCGGTGCGTGTCGGCAACCAGGCGCACGAGCATTTCCAGCACGACGTCTACGGCAACATCGTGCTCGGCGCGGCACAGGCGTTCCATGACCACCGCCTGTTCCGGCGCGCAGACGCGGCCGACTTCGCGGCGCTCGAAGCGGTCGGCGAACAGGCCTGGCTGCTGCACGACCGGCCCGACGCCGGCATGTGGGAGTTGCGCACTCGGGCACGCGTGCACACGTCGTCGGCGCTGATGAGCTGGGCCGCCTGCGACCGCCTCGCGAAGATCGCCTGCACGTTCGCGCTGAACGAGCGCGAAGCGTTCTGGCGCTCGCGCGCCGACATCATCCACGCGAAGATCGTCGAGCAGGCCTGGAACCCGAAGCGGCAGTCGTTCGTCGAGAGCTTCGGCGGCAAGGACCTCGACGCCAGCGTGCTGCTGATGGCCGAGGTCGGCTTCCTGCCGGCGCGCGACCCGCGCTTCACGAGCACCGTCGAAGCGCTCGAGAAGTTCCTCTGCGACGGCCCCTACATGCGCCGTTACGAAGCCGAGGACGACTTCGGCCGGCCCGAAACCGCGTTCAATGTCTGCTCGTTCTGGCGCGTCGATGCGTTGGCACGGATCGGCCAGCATGCGCGCGCCCGCGAGCTCTTCGAGGCGCTGCTCGCGCGCCGCAACCACGTCGGCCTGCTGTCCGAGGACATGAGCCCGGCGACCGGCGAGCTTTGGGGCAACTTCCCGCAGACCTACTCGATGGTCGGCATCATCAACGGCGCGGTCCGCCTGTCGGCGCGCTGGGACGACGCGGTCTAGGTGGCGTAGCCAGGGATTTCCGCGGTCGCCCGATGGGTCGGGCGACTTGGAATGCTGTCTCCATAGGGTCGGCACCGATTTGCGGGGCTCCCATCCGCGAGGGATCGCTCGTATGCTGCTTCCTTGCGGAGGTCGCCGATGCCGATCGCGGAGCCGTTGCAGGAGGAGCTGACCGACGCGGTGTACCGCGCCGCGCTCGAGCCCGCCGCATGGCCCGAGGTGATGCGGCTGATGAACGCGCGCTTTCCGTCGTCGGCGCAGACCTTCTACTTCCTCGATCTCGAGCCGCGTCGCGTCCGGCCGATCTGCCTGCTCGGCGTCGCGCCGCGCTGGGTCCGGACGTTCGACGAGCTTTACTTCGGCGCTGACAACCCATGGATCCGCCTGTCGGAGCGATTGCACCGGCCCGGGGTGGTGCGCACCAACGAGCGCCTCGAGGCGCTGATCCAGGACGCCGGTGCGCTCTACCGCTCGGCCTACTACAACGAGTGGATGCGGCCCCAAGGCTTCAAGTACACGATCGGCAACACGCTGCTGGCAGGTGGCGGCGTGGTCGCCAACATCACCTTGCTGCGTCCGGGCGACATGCCGACTTTCGACGATGCGGAGGTGCACGCGTTCGACGTGCTGAGCCGGCACTTGACGCGCGCACTGCAGATGGGCGTGCGCCTCGAGCGGGCCGAGAACGCAGCGGCCGGAACCGCCGCCTTCGATGCGCTGCCGCAAGCGATCGCGCTGGTCGACGGGCGACGCCGCCTGGTCTACGCGAACGCAGCGATGGAAGCGCTGCTGACGGCTGCCGTCGGATTGACGGTGCGGCACGGTGTCCTCGGTGCGATCGATGCCGTCGCCGAGCACGACCTGATTGCGTGCACTGCGGCCGCACTGGCGCCGAGCGGCGCCGATGTGCTGGCGACCGCGCCGGTGATCGTGCCGCTGGCCGGCGGTGCGCACCTGAGCCTGCATGCGATGCCGGTCGTCGGCGCGATGGGGCGCTACCTGCCGGCGACGCCGCTGGTGCTGTTGACCGCGGCCACGCACAGCGGCAAGGCCTCGGTGCCGGCCGACACGATCCGCCAGCTCTACGGCTGCACCCGTTCGGAGGCGCGGCTGAC
>JBDSAB010000396.1:0-3659 GCA_039922395.1 Caldimonas sp. | reverse complement strand
GACTTGCAGCCAGCCAGGCGGTCATTCAAGCGAGTCTTCGGGCGCTGCTGTTCATCGGCGGCGGCAGCGAGGACATCCGATCGGGCGTCGAGGCTCGGCTACTCGCCCTGCAAATCGAGACGGCGGGCATTCTGAATCCAAAGTACCGGGCTCGACTGGAAAACGAACTCGGCATCTTCCGGCTCGAGATGCTGCCTGCGCAGAACGGGAGCTGAGCGTGAGAAGGCCAAACCGGCGACGGATTGACTACGCACCAGGCCCGGCAGCCACTGCTGCGCTGGATGAAGCGGCCCGGCTCTGCCCAGGTCTCAGCAAGCAAGCGCTCCTCGACCGGCTCGTCATCTGGGGCCTCTGGTGCGAGCGGAAAGAGCGCGACCGCCCCCCGCCGCTGCTCGGCACGAATCGGAGCCGGTGGAAGGTCAATCGCTAGGCTGGTGCGCCGAACTGTTCGGTACTCATGAACATCCTTTCGCCGGTACGCTCCGGCCTGAGGCTGAAGGCCCATTCGCGCATCCGCTATGCGGGGCCTACCCGTTACTCGACCAGCGCACACGGCAGGCCGGACTCGACCCATAACGGAAGCTGGTTAAGACTGGCTAGCCGCCCCAAAGCCGTGGTTCGCGCAACGTTTCGACATGAGCGGCAGGCATGTACAAGTGGCGCAAAATGAAGCGATGTACCGCATCGGACGCCGGGCGCTTTTTGTTGGTATCGGCGGGCTTCTGACAGCGCCCCGCGTCGGCGTTGCTCAGAGCGCCGATAAACAGCGGCGAATTGGCTTTCTTTCGTCGGAGAGTGCAGATTCTGAGGGAGGGCAGCTGGCGCAGAAACTGATTACCGAGGGCCTCAAGCAGCGTGGCTACATCGAGGGTGGAAACCTCGTCATCGAGTGGCGCTGGGCGAACGGGAAAACGGCCGATCTTCCCGCGCTCGCCGCGGAGCTGGTCCGCAGCAAGGTCGAGGTTGTCGTCGCTCGAACGAACCTGCCCATTCAAGCGGCAATGAAGGCCACCCAAACCATTCCTATCGTGATGCTCAACGGGAATTTTCCGGTCGAGTCGGGGCTGGTCAAGAGCCTCGCGCACCCGGGCGGAAACGTCACCGGCACCTCCTACTGGGCCTCGGCCGAAGTCTTTGGGAAGCATTTTCAACTCCTCAAGGAGTTGGCGCCACGCACGGATCGCGTCGCCGTGCTGCTGAACGCGAATTTCACGAATAGACCGCTAGATCAGGCCATCTTTGCAGTGCACAAGCGAGCCACGGCCCAGCTCGGAATGACGGTGCACTATTTCGACGTGCGCGAGCCCGAGGACGTCGGGGCTGCGCTGAATGCCATTGCAGCCAGCGGGATCAAGGCGATGTTCTACACGGGTGACCCGATCATGCGTGCCCGTACCGCGGAAATCATGGGATTCCTGCGCGAACATCGAATGGCATCGATCGCCGCCATTCCGACCTTCGCCGAGGCCGGCGGACTCGCACACTATTCGCCGATTGGCCGCGGTTTCTATGATCGAACAGCGAGCTACGTCGACCGAATCCTGAGAGGGGCGCGGCCTGCCGACTTGCCCGTGGAGGAGCCCGCCAGTCTCGAATTCGTCATCAACCTCAAGACCGCCAAGGCGATTGGCCTGACGATTCCGCCAAGCGTGCTGCATCGCGCGGACAAGGTCATCGAATAGTCGACTGCTGCCGAGACCCCGAGTCAGGCAACCTCGAAGCGGCCGTAGACGGATACCGTTCCTGGCACGTTCAGCGACTGTCGCGGAGGTCGCCGAACGACCGAGGCGGTTATTCGCCAGGCAGATCTCATCTTCGCAAGGCGGTCGTTGCCAAGAGAACTGGTGCGCGTACCCATCACTTGGGAGGCCACGTTGAGAGGGCGTCCCAATTCCCCGCTGCGCGGCGCGCGTCGAACAGCGGTATATCTGTGCCGAAAACGACGGCGGATTCACCGAGCAGTCCACGCGCGCACCTGATGGCCTCGGGGCCAAGCGAAGCTGAATCAACGACAACTCTGCGCATCGCCAGCCGCCGCTTCTCGCACTCTTCGGCGGTGCGCTCGCTCATCGCGTCGAGCCGCTCAAGCGCAAACGGGTAGCTTCCCCCGAGGTTGGCGAATTGCACGGTGACGTTGGCATATGCGGCCAGCCAACCGGTGTCGCACAACGTGAGCATCGCGATCCCGACTTGATGCTGGGGTCCGAGTCCGTAGCGTCGATTCCAGGGGTTGTCAACGCTTGCGGCATCCTCGGCGGCCGGCAATGGGTCGTGACCTGGATGCACGAAGACCCGCAACTGGCGCTCGTTCGCCAGAGCGAACAAAGGGGCCCAGCGGTCGGCACTGGTGCGCGTAGAAAGTACGCAAGCCGGGAGCACGACGCCCTCCAGACCAAGCCCGACGGCGCGCGTCAGCTCGTCGCAGGCAGCGCCGACGTCACCCGTCGGCACGGCAGCGAGACCCCGATACAGCGTCGAGGGGCCGGTTGCCTCGGCGGTCGCATCGTTGAACGCCTGCAGCAGTGGAAGCGCCACCTCGACCGGCTGGGAGTCGATGTTCCAGAGGGGCGACAGGCAAAGCGTCTGTCGTCTGATGCGCAGTGCCGACAACAGCTTGGCCCGCACAGCGAGGTCCCAGGCCAGAGGCGCCACAGGCCGTGGGCGCAACGCCGGTGTGAAGCTCCAGCCGCCCGCCTCAGCACGTGCAAAGGGCGGCTGCTCTCGTCGTGCCAACAACGACAGCAGCGATTCCGGAAGCCAGTGGGCATGCTCGTCGAGCAGCACCGGAGCTTCAGCGCGAGCATTGCCTGAGGCGTTCATTTGGGTGCGGCGCTGAAGAGATCGGCCCGCAGACGATCGCTTTCGGTGACAAAGGCGGCCACGTAGCGACGGGTCTCGTCGAGACCCAGTGGCGTCGGGTCGACCCCGAGCGCTTCGAACCGCTCGCGGACCGAGAGCTGGCGTTGCGCGGTCACCAGCGCCTCATTCACGCGCTCCAACACGGCGGTAGGCGTTGCGCCTGGCGCCCATAGACACACGCCGCCGTTGAACACGTAACTTGGAAGCCCCGCTTCATGCGCGGTCGGCACGTCAGGAAATGCCGGCAACCGCTCAGCCGATAACACGGCGAGAGCCTTGAGACGACCTGACTTGACCATCGGAGCTGCTCCAGCCGAGCCTTGCACCGCATAGGCGAGGCGCCCGCCCACAAGATCGGCGATCGGGTTTTCCTTGTAGGGGATGTGCAGAGCCTTAAATTTCATGGCACGCGCCAGCCTTTCGCTCTGGACGTGCGGAGAGCTGCCTTCGCCCTGGGAGGGATATGGGAGCGCTTCGGAAGACCCGGAGCGGGCGAGTTCCTGCAACGTGGTCACTCGGCTCGCGGACGAGACGAGCACGAGCCAGTGGTCGCGCATCAGGCGGGCAACAGGAGTGAGGTCCTTGAACGGGACCAGCGGTGGGCGCCCCTGGGCAGCGAACGCATGGGTGATGGAATCACCCGAACAACCGCTGACGTTAAGCGTGTAGCCGTCTGGTGCAGCCGACGCTACTGCCGAGGTTGCCAAGGTTCCGCCGGCGCCGGGCCGGTTCTCCACCACCACAGACTGGCCGAGCATCGGCTCCATCGCTTGGGCGAGGGTGCGCGCAACCACGTCGGG
>JBDSAB010000395.1:0-2667 GCA_039922395.1 Caldimonas sp. | reverse complement strand
GCGGCGAGCGCGCCGACGGTGATGCCGCCGACCGTCACCGCGGCGCTGCCCAGGCCGCCTTTCATCGCGCGCTCGATGCCGAACAGCTTGCCCACCGACGCGCCCGCGCCGGCGCCGACATTGCCCTGCTCGGGCGGCTTGCTGGTCGCGGCTTCGCACGCGGCGTAGCCGGCGGCGGCATCGGGCCGGACCGTCGGATCGCCGAGCCACAGGTCGAACAGGATCGCGGCCGGGACGATCGGCACGCGGATCGGTTGGTCGGCTTGTGGACCCGCCGCCGCGACGCGCGGCAACTGCACGCCGATGCCGCGCTCGTCGAGCCAGCGCATCACGCCGCCGGCGGCATCGAGGCCGAATGCACTGCCGCCCGCGAGCAGGATCGCGTGGACCTTTTCGACCGCGTTGAGCGGCGACAGCAGCTCGGTTTCGCGCGTGCCGGGCGATGCGCCGCGCACGTCGACGCCGGCCACCGCGCCGGCTGGCGCGAGGATCACGGTGCAACCGGTCGGGCGGCGCGTCTCGGTGAAGTGGCCGACCTGAAGGCCTTCGACGGCCGTCAGTCCGCGGGTCGTCGGCTCGAGCGACACGACGGGCAGGGCCGGCGGTTCAGGCGAAGACGCCGGCGGTATCCTGCATCCGCGCAGCGACCTCGCCGAGCTGGTGCATCGAATCGCCGTAGGTCATCTCCATGACCGTCAGGCGCTTGAAGTAGTGGCCGGCCGAGTACTCGTCGGTCACGCCGATGCCGCCGTGCAGCTGGATGCACTGCTGGCCGACGTAGCGCATCGACTGGCCGAGCTGCAGCTTGGCCTGAGCGAGAGCACGCCGACGCGCCGGCGCCGGTTCGTCGAGCTTCAGGGTCGCGAAGAAGCTCATCGAGCGCGCCAGCTCGAGCTGCATCTTGACGTCGGCCATGCGGTGGCGCAGTGCCTGGAACGTCGCGATCGGCACGCCGAACTGCTTGCGCGTGTTCATGTACTCGACCGTGATCGCGACCAGCTTGTCCATCACGCCGACCGCCTCGGCGCAGAGGGCGGCGATGCCGACGTCGATCGCGCGCTCGAGCGCGCCGAACGTCTCGCCGGGCGCCATCAGCTCGATCGCGTTGGCGCGGTTCAGGGTCAGGTCAGCGGCGCTGGCGCCGTCCTGGGTCGGGTAGCCGCGCACCTCGACACCGCCTTCGCCCTTCGAGACGATGAAGAGGCCAATGCCGGCTTCGTCATCGTCGCTGCCGCTGACGCGCGCCGGCACGATGAAGGCGCCGGTGTGCGTGCCGGCCGGCACCATGATCTTCTTGCCGCTCAGCTGCCAGGTGCCGCCGGCATGCTCGGCCTTCGTCGTGACGTGCGACAGGCGATAGCGCGCGGCGCGTTCCTGATGCGCGAGGACGACGATTTCCTTGCCTTCGGCGATGCCTTGCAGCCAGAGCTCTGCCGACGGCGCATGACCGTCGCGCAGCAAGCTGACGGCGACCAGCGAGGCGGCCGCGAAAGGCTCGAGCACGATGCCGCGGCCGAGCTCCTCCATCACGACCATCGCCTCGACCGGCCCGAAGTCGAGCCCGCCGTTCGCCTCCGGCACCTGCAGCCCGGTCAGGCCGAGCTCCGCGATCTCGCGCCAGGCATCGGCCGAGTAGCCACCGGCCTTGACGATGGCGCGCCGCCGCTCGAGGTCATAGGCCTTGTCGACCCACTTGCGCACCGAGTCGCGCAGCATTTCCTGCTCGTCGCTGAAATCGAAGTCCATCGTTCGTTCTCCTGGCCCTGTTGTTTCAGCCGAGCACCGTCTGGGCGACGATGTTCCGTTGGACCTCGTTGGAGCCCCCGTAGATCGTCGTCTTGCGCATGTTGAAGTAGGTCCCGGCGAGCGGCGCGACGACGGTGGCGCCGGCCTGGTCGCCCTGCCAGCCGGCTTCCATCGCCTCGCGGACATACGGCACCGTGGCCGGGCCGGCGGCGAGCATCATCAGCTCCGAATAGCGCTGCTGGATCTCGCTGCCGCGGATCTTCAGCAGGCCGGCGACATCGAGGCTCTGCTTGCCGCCCTTCTCGGCCGACAGCACCCGCAGCACCATCATCTCGAGGGCGACGATGTCGACCTCGACCTTCGCGATCTCGTCGCGGAAGCGGGTGTCTTCGTAGACGCCCTCGGCCTTCGCGATCCGCTTCAGCCGCTCGAGTTCGCGCTTCGCGCGGTTCACGTCGGCGATGTTCGTCCGCTCATGCGAGAGCAGATGCTTCGCATAGGTCCAGCCCTTGTTCTCTTCGCCGATCAGGTTGTCGGCCGGCACCTCGACGTTGTCGAACCAGACCTCGTTGACCTCGTGCTCGCCGTCCATCGTGATGATGGGCCGCACCGTGATGCCGGGGCTCTTCATGTCGATCAGCAGGAAGCTGATGCCGGTCTGCGGCTTGCCGTCGCTGCTGGTGCGGACCAGGCAGAAGATCCACTCGCCGTACTGGCCGAGCGTGGTCCAGGTCTTCTGGCCGTTGACGACGTAGTAGTCGCCACGCCGCTCGGCCTTGGTCTTCAGCGACGCAAGGTCGGAGCCCGAACCCGGCTCACTGTAGCCCTGGCTCCACCAGACCTCGCCGCTCGCGATGCCGGGCAGGAAGCGCTTCTGCTGCTCGGGTGTGCCGAAGGCCATGATGACCGGCGCGACCATCA
>JBDSAB010000394.1:0-10894 GCA_039922395.1 Caldimonas sp. | reverse complement strand
TCCTGCACTTCCTTCGGCATCGTGAACAGCATCGGCGTGCCGAAGATGCCGGGTGCGATCGTCATGTTCCGGATGCCGTTGCGAGCGAGGTCGCGGGCAATCGGCAAGGTCATCCCGACAACGCCGCCCTTCGAGGCCGAGTACGCGGCCTGGCCAATCTGGCCGTCGTAGGCCGCGACACTGGCGGTCGAGATCAGCACGCCACGCTCGCCGGTCGGCTCCGGCTCGTTGCGCGACATCGCTTCGGCCGCCAGCCGGATCATGTTGAAGCTACCGATCAGGTTCACGGTGACTGTCTTGGCGAACAACTGTAGGGCGTGCGCACCTTCCTTGCCGACTGTCTTCGCGGCCGGCGCAATCCCCGCGCAGTTGACCAGCCCGACCAGCTTGCCGAGTGAGACCGCCTTGGCGACCACCGCGGCGCCATCCGTTTCGGAGCTGACGTCGCAGGTGACAAAGCTGGCGCCGATCTCGCCAGCCAGCGCCTGCCCACGCTCAGTTTGTAGGTCCGCTACGACGACCTTGCCGCCTTCGCGGGCGATCATGCGAGCCGTGCCCTCGCCGAGCCCCGACGCCCCGCCGGTGACGATGAAGACTTTCCCTGCGATTTCCATGATGCCTCCGATCGAATCCGTCAGGCGAGCGCTTCGAGCGCCCGCTGGGTGATGTCGTCGACGCTGCCGGTGCCGCTGATCTTGCGGTAGCGAGGCGCCGCGGCGTCGCCCGTTTGCGCCCAGGCGGCGTAGTACGCGACCAGCGGCTGGGTCTGTTCCTTGTAGATGGCCAACCGCTTCTTGACGGTGTCTTCGTGGTCGTCTGCGCGGAGGATCAATTCCTCGCCGGTGACGTCGTCGCGACCTTCGACTCGCGGCGGGTTGTACTTGACGTGGTAGGTGCGCCCCGAGGCAACGTGCACACGCCTCCCGCTCATGCGCTCGACGATCACAGCGTCGGGCACGTCGATCTCGAGAACGAGGTCGAGCTTGACGCCGGCCGCTTTCAGCGCGTCCGCCTGAACGATCGTGCGCGGGAAGCCGTCGAACAGGAAGCCGCCGGCACAGTCGGGCTGGGCGATCCGCTCCTTGACGAGGCCGATGATGATGTCGTCGCTGACGAGTGCGCCCGAGTCCATCACCTTCTTGGCCTCGATGCCGAGCGGCGTACCGGCCTTGACGGCGGCTCGCAGCATGTCGCCGGTGGAGATCTGCGGAATGCCGAAGCGCTTGCAGATGAAGGCAGCCTGGGTGCCTTTGCCCGCGCCCGGTGCGCCCAACAGGATCAATCTCATCGGAGTCCTTGGTGGTTCGCGACGCGCGCGCTGTGTCGTCGCATCGTCGAACGGTCAGTCACCGGAATAATAGAGGCAGCGGCGGACGGACCTTCTTGCGGTCGGTCAGGCAAAACCCCAACGGTCAGGCGAACATCGCGCGCGCTCGCGCCAGATCTTCGGGTGTGTCCACGCCGATGCCCGGCGCGGTCGCGGTGATGTGCACGGCGATGCGCTCGCCATTCCAGAGGACTCGCAACTGCTCGAGCGCCTCGATCGCCTCGAGCGGGCTCTGCGGCAGCAGCGGGAACGAGCGCAGGAATCCGGCCCGGTAGGCGTAGAGGCCGACGTGGCGAAGCGCCGTCGTCGGCGCCGCCAGATGGTCGGAGGAAGGGCGGTCGCGCCGATGCGGAATCCCCGCCCTGGAGAAATAGAGTGCACGCGACTGGGCGTCGAGCACGACCTTGACGACGTTCGGATCGGCGAACTCGGCCGCACTGGCGATCGGATGCGCCGCGGTGCTCATCACGCAATCGGTGCGGCGCGCCAACAGCTGTGCACAGCCATCGATCAGCGACGGCTCGATCAGCGGCTCGTCGCCTTGTACGTTGACGACCATGTCGTCGCCGGCCAGTCCAAGTAATTCGCAGGCCTCGGCGAGCCGGTCGCTGCCGCTCACGTGGGTGTCGCGTGTCAACACGGCCGCCACGCCGTTCGCGACGCAAGCCGACACGATGTCCGGATGGTCGCCGGCGACAACGACGCGGCGCGCCGCGGAGAGCGCGGCACGCTGCGCAACCCGAACAACCATCGGCAGCCCGCCGAGGTCGGCGAGCGGCTTGCCCGGCAGCCGCGTCGAGGCCAGCCGTGCAGGAATCAGCACGTCGAACAGGAGCGTGTCCGATCGAAGCTCTGCGGGCTTCGCAACGGCGGGTCGCCGCAGGTCGGTCATCTCACGGCGTGGTGGAAGTCGGCGGCGCTGAATCGAGCGAGCGAGCTTCGGCCTCAAGCATCACCGGGATGCCGTCGCGCACTGGGAATGCGAGCCGATCGGCCGGACACACCAGTTCGTGCTGCTCCTGCATCGGCGGCCGCGCATGCTGGAGCGGGCCTTTGCAGATCGGACAGACCAACAGGTTGAGCAGTCGCGTTTCCATGGATCGATCAGATGGGTCCAGCCGATGTCTCGAGCCAACGCATCACGTCGGCGTCGAAACCGTTGGCGGGCACGAAGTCTAGCGCTGCAACCCAGACCCGCGTCGCACCCATCCGCGACGGCTCGAGCTTCACGGCATCTTTCTCCGTCACGATTACATCGGCCGCATCGGAGTCCCATGGCAACTCGGCGTAGTCGAAGTGATCGGGCAGCGGCAGCTCCTCGACGACCAGGCCCGCGGTGCGCAGCATCGCGAAGAATCGATCAGGCCGTGCCATGCCGGCAGCGGCGATCAACGCTCGGCTTCTCAGGCCTTCCAGCGAATCGGCTTCGGGCGGTGAGCCCAGCCACCAGGCATCCAGCGCGCAGACGCCAGCGAGTCCGCGCTGTGCCGTCCAGCCTGCAAGCGGCGTCGTCGCCGCGTCGGCGTTGTAGAGCACGACGCTGCGGGGTGGCACCGTCGCGGGCAACTTCTCTCGCAACGGCCCCGCCGGCAGGAGCCAGCCATTGCCGACGCCACGTTCATCGAACACGAGCACCTGGACGTCGCGGCCCAAGCGGTGGTGTTGGAGGCCGTCATCGGCAACCACGACGTCGGTTCGTGGGTAAGCCTGCAGCAATGCACGGGTCGCCGCAACTCGGTCGCGTCCGACGAAGACCGGTACGCCGGCACGGCGGCGGAGCAGGACCGGCTCGTCGCCACCGACGCGCGCCGCTGTATCAGGGGCGATTTCCATCGGCGCGCTTGCGCTCCCGCCGTAACCGCGGGAAACGATCGCCGGCACGCGACCGCGCTGCTTGAGCATCCGGACCAGCGCGAGCACGGTCGGTGTCTTGCCGGCGCCCCCGGCGATGAGGTTGCCGACGACGATCACGCGCACCGGCACGCGTTGGACATGCAGCAGACCGACTCGGTACAGCGCGCGGTGCAGTGCGCTCACCGCGCCGAACAGGGCCGCCAGTGGCAGCAGGCTGCATGCAACTACACCGCGCTTCGACCACACGTGCTGCCATCGACGCGACCACCCCGGCATCGCAGCGGCGGTCGGGTGGCGCGCTACCGCGCCGCGCCGCCGGGCGTCGACTGGGTCGCGAAGGTCAGTCGGGCGAGACCTGCCCGGCGCGCTGCGTCCATCACATTGATGACGCTCTGGTGGGCAGCGGTCGCGTCTGCGGACACGATCACGAGGGCATTGGTCGCGCCCGTCGCAGCCGCGCTCAGCTCGGCCGTCAGCACCTCGACGCTGCGGCCGTCGACCGGCTTGCGGTTGACCGCATAGCGCCCGTCAGCGGCGACCGACACGATGATCTCGTTCGGCCGGTCGCGCGCCTTCTCGGCGTCGGCCACCGGCAGCGTCACCTGCAGCTCGGTGAACTTCGAGTACGTCGTCGACAGCATCAGGAAGATGAGGATGACGAGCAGCACGTCGATGAACGGAATCAGATTGATCTCCGGCTCCTCGGGACGCGTCTTGCGGAAGTTCAGCCCCACCGTTCAAGTCCCGGTCTGCTGTTTCGGCACTGCGAAGCGAAGCAGGTGCGGCACCATGCGGTCCGCCGCCTGCTCCATGTCGACCGTATAGGCGTCGACCAGTCCGCGGAAGTAGCGATAGAACATCAGCGACGGGATCGCGATCATCAGGCCGAACGCGGTGTTGTAGAGGGCCACCGAAATGCCGTGCGCCAGAAGCGCCGGGTTGTTGCCGCCGGTGGGAGCCTGTGAGCCGAAGATCTCGATCATGCCGATGACGGTGCCCATCAGCCCGAGCAACGGGGCCGCAGACGCGATGGTGCCGAGCGTGTTCAGGTAGCGCTCCATCCGGTGCACAGCGGCACGACCGGCCGATTCGAATGCAGCACGCAGCGCCTCCCGACCGATCCGCGGCTCTGCAATCACGGCACGCAGGCCCATCGCGAGCACGGTGCCGAGGATCGAGTTGTCGGCCAGCTTGTTGACGACTTCGGGGCCGGGCAAGCTGGACCGCGTGACCGACATCACCTCATCGAGGAGACGGGGCGGCGCGATGCGCGATGCGCGAAGACTCGAGAGGCGTTCCAGGATCAGCGTGACAGCGACGATGGAACAGAGCAGAAGAGGCCAGATCGGCCATCCGGCGGCTTGTATGATCGAAAGCAATCGGGCCCTTTCGACGCGATGAGAGGCAGTCGCGGATTATGGCGTCAAGGGCCCGGCGGACCGCCGAGGTCCGGCTCGCATGAGGTCAAGCGTGGAGCGCACGCGACACTCCCTCCGAATCGATACAAATCATCCACCGCGGCTGTGGATACCTTTGTGGACAACCGCCCTGCAGCGCCGTACGGCCCCATGATTTGCCTTGTGCCGAATACTTTGCTGAAACTTTAGGCAGAAAAAAAACGTTGAAAAACAACGGCTTGCATCGTGGGATCAGCAGCTGGCGTAGCACATGAGTGAAAAGTACCTGTATCGGCGCGGCTGTGGAGTTCTCGGGCCGCGCCACCATTGGGCTGGCGCGTGATCGACGCCTTGCGTGATGTGCCGCGGCCCTTCGTCTGGAACGTCGCCGCGCTCCTGCAGGCCGCATCCGATGCGCTGTTGGCGCGCTTCGGCGCCTGCGTGGTTCGGGGTGAGATCTCCGGCTTCACGCAAGCCACCAGCGGCCATTGCTACTTCACGTTGAAGGACGCCGACCGCGGCGAGGGCTCGCTGCGTTGCGCGATGTTCCGCCGCTCTTCCAGCCTGCTCGACTTCGCTCCTGCCGACGGACAGACCGTCGATGCGCGGGGCCGGCTGGGCGTCTACGGTCCGCGTGGCGAGCTGCAACTGGTCGTCGAGTCGATGCAGCGGGGCGGGGCGGGCGCCTTGTACGAGCGCTTCCTTCGACTTCGCGCTCGCCTCGACGAGGAAGGGCTTTTCGATGAGGCGGCCAAGCGTCCGTTGGTCGCCTTTCCGAAGGCAATCGGCGTCATCACCTCGACGGCTGCCGCGGCGCTGCACGATGTGTTGACGGCGCTGGCGCGCCGGGCACCTCATGTCCGTGTCGTCGTCTATCCGAGTCCCGTCCAAGGTGCGGATGCGCCGGCTGCGCTGAGCGCTGCGATCGAGATTGCGAACCGGCATGCCGACGTCGAGACCTTGATCATGTGCCGCGGCGGTGGCTCGCTCGAGGACCTGTGGGCGTTCAACGACGAGCGTCTGGTGCGCGCGGTGCGTCGATCCGCCATTCCGTTGGTCTGCGGTGTTGGACATGAGACCGACGTGACCCTGGCGGACCTGGCGGCCGACCTGCGCGCGCCGACGCCGACGGCTGCCGCCGAACTGGCCGCTCCTCCCAGGCAGGCCTGTCTCGACGCGCTGGCCGCGTCGGCATCGACGCTGCGGCGGCGGATGAGCGATGCGCTCGACGCCCATGGCCAACGCCTTGATCATGCGGCACTTCGCCTCGCTCGACCTGCCGACACGCTGTCGCGACACCAGCGCCAGCTCGCAGGCCTGGCGCATCGCTTGTCGGCGTCCGGGCGCCGGCGCCTGGACGGCACCCGCTCGGCCATCGTGCAATCCGCGCAGCGACTGACCCGTGCCGCGTCGGTGTGCCTGCGGACCCACGCTGCGCGCCTGGTTGCGCGAGAAGATCGCCTGCAGTCGCTCGACCCCCTGCGGGTGCTGGCGCGCGGCTATGCGCTGCTGACCGACCGGAGTGGCCACGCGATCGTCTCGGTGCGCGAGGTCGACGTCGGCGCTCCGCTGCGCGCATGGGTCGGCGATGGCCGGCTCGACGTCGCCGTGACGGCGGTTCCAAGCACATCAGAAGCGGGCTCACCACCCATGCCGCGACCGCGGGAACAACGACCGTAGAACAAGCTGCCTACAATCTTTTTGACCCACCACCACTTCAAGGGGATGTCCATGGAACACACTCTGCCGCCGCTGCCGTATGCGATGGACGCGCTCGCGCCGCACCTCAGCAAGGAGACGCTCGAGTACCACTACGGCAAGCACCACAACGCTTACGTCGTCAACCTGAACAACCTCCAGAAGGGCACCGAGTTCGAGTCGATGGCGCTCGAGGACATCGTCAAGAAGGCCAGCGGTGGCATCTACAACAACGCCGCCCAGGTCTGGAACCACACGTTCTTCTGGAACTGCATGAAGCCGTCGGGCGGTGGTGAGCCGAAGGGCGCTCTGGCCGCGGCGATCACCAAGAAGTGGGGCAACTACGCTGCGTTCAAGGAAGCGTTCGTGAAGAGCGCGGTCGGCAACTTCGGGTCGGGATGGACCTGGCTCGTGAAGAAGGCCGACGGCAGCGTCGACATTGTCAACATGGGCGCTGCCGGCACGCCGCTGACGACCGCTGACAAGGCGCTGCTGACGATCGACGTGTGGGAGCACGCCTACTACATCGACTACCGCAACCTGCGGCCGAAGTGGGTCGAGACGTTCCTCGGCTCGCTGGTCAACTGGGACTTCGCCGAGCGCAACTGCGCCTAGGAAACGGGACGCATCAGCGTCCCCGAGCAGCTCCGGGGTCGGCGCCCCGGAACCGCTTTAAAAGAGTGAGTCGCTCGGTCAGCTGCCGAAAGGCGCGCCGCGCAGCTTGGTTCCGGGCTTGATGCCGCGCTTGTCGAACCAGCCCTCGTTCATCTCGAGCACAAAGCGGACCGGCTGGGTCGAGCAATGGCTCTCCAGCGTCTGCGGCTTCATGTGATCGATGTTGACGATGCTGCCGTCGTCCGCGATGAAGGCGATCGAGAGTGGCAGCAGCGTGTTTTTCATCCAGAAGCATTGCTGAGCCGGCTGTTCGAACGCGAACAGCATGCCCTCGTTCGTCCCCATCTCCTTGCGGAACATCAGCCCGGTGCTGCGCTCGTCCGGTGACTGAGCGACTTCCGCCTGGATGTTGTGGATGCCGGCATTGAGGCGGATCGACGGCAGCTTCTGCGGCCCCGTCTGCGCGAGTACCGTGGCACACAGAAGCGAGGCCAGGACGATCGGGAAGGCTCGCGCTTTCAAGGAAGTCATGGGCAATATCGAAGTCCGCAGGAAGGTCACGATTATCGATGTACCTCCTTAACGCACGCGCCGTTCGCTGGGGCGACAGAGAATGCGGCTCAAGGGCCGGCAGACCGCTTGCATGCACAGCGGCGTCCCTGGGACGCGCAAGAGGCTGACATAGAATTCTCGCCAGCATTCCACCCATTCGCGGTGCGAGCATCTCTCCACTCGGAGCCAGTTCTCATGTACCAGCACATCAAGGTGCCCGCCTCCGGGCAGAAGATCAAGGTCAACTCCGACTTTTCTCTCCAGGTGCCCGACCAGCCGATCATTCCCTTCATCGAAGGCGACGGCACCGGGACCGACATCACGCCGGTGATGATCAAGGTGGTCGATGCCGCCGTGGCCAAGGCCTACGGAGGTCGCAAGCAGATCCACTGGATGGAGGTTTATGCCGGCGAGAAGTCGACCAAGGTCTACGGGCCGGATGTCTGGCTGCCGCCGGAGACGCTCGAGGCAGTGCGCGACTATGTGGTGTCGATCAAGGGCCCGCTGACCACGCCGGTCGGTGGCGGCATCCGCTCGCTGAACGTCGCGCTGCGCCAGGAGCTCGACCTCTATGTCTGCCTGCGTCCGATCCAGTACTTTGCCGGCGTGCCGTCGCCGCTGAAGGCGCCGGAGAAGACCAACATGGTCATCTTCCGGGAGAACTCGGAGGACATCTACGCCGGGATCGAATTCGAAGCGCAGAGCGAGAAGGCGAAGCGACTGATCAAGATCCTGCAGGACGACTTCGGCGTCAAGAAGATCCGCTTCCCGAACACCTCGGGCATCGGCATCAAGCCGGTGTCGTCCGAGGGCACCGAGCGGCTGGTCCGCAAGGCGATCCAGTACGCGATCGACAACAACAAGCCGTCGGTGACGCTGGTGCACAAGGGCAACATCATGAAGTTCACGGAAGGCGGCTTCCGGGACTGGGGCTACGCGCTGGCTCAGCGCGAATTCGGCGCAGTGCTGATCGACGGCGGCCCGTGGTGCAAGTTCAAGAACCCGAAGACCGGCAACGAAATCATCGTCAAGGACTCGATCGCCGACGCCTTCCTGCAGCAGATCCTGCTGCGCCCGGCGGAGTACTCGGTGATCGCCACCCTGAACCTGAACGGCGACTACGTTTCCGACGCGCTCGCGGCCCAGGTCGGCGGCATCGGCATCGCGCCGGGTGCGAACATGAGCGACTCCGTCGCGATGTTCGAGGCCACCCACGGCACGGCGCCCAAGTACGCCGGCAAGGACTACGTCAATCCGGGCTCCGAAATCCTGTCGGCCGAGATGATGCTGCGGCACATGGGCTGGAAGGAAGCCGCCGACCTGATCATCAGCTCGATGGAGAAGTCGATCCTGTCGAAGAAGGTGACCTACGACTTCGCCCGGCTGATGGAGGGCGCGACGCAGGTGTCGTGCTCCGGCTTCGGTCAGGTGATGATCGACCACATGTGAACGCCGGGCGGCACCGCGCGTGCGAACCAGGCCTGCCGCTCGGCAGGCCTTTTTTTCGCCTGTCGACGGCCCCAGATGGGGTGCTGAGAGATTCTCCGCAAGTGCCAATCGGACTGTCAGCGGGGTGTCCCGGAGTCAATTCCGCGCTTGTGAAAAAGTCCCCAGGCGCAATATGCGGACGAACGATGCGCCTGAACGTCAACTCGATAGAATGAATCCATGCCAGACGACAAGCCCGGTTCACCTGTGACACCGGTCCAGCAGCCGAAGCCCGATGACGGGCAAGGGGCTGTCGTTGTCGAGCGCCAGACTGCGAAGACGGTGCCGCCGCGGATGTACCAGGTGGTGCTTCTGAACGACGACTACACACCGATGGAGTTCGTCGTGATGGTGCTGCAGGAATACTTCAAGCGCGACCTCGAAACCGCGACCCAGATCATGTTGAAGATTCATCATGACGGGCGCGGAGTCTGCGGCGTTTACTCGAAGGACGTCGCCGCAACCAAAGTCGAACTGGTGGTGGCAGCCGCGCGTCGCGGTGGTCACCCGTTGCAATGCATTATGGAGGCCGCATGATTGCGCAAGAGCTAGAGGTCAGTCTGCACATGGCGTTCGTCGAAGCACGCCAGCAGCGCCATGAATTCATCACCGTCGAGCATCTGCTGATGGCGCTGCTCGACAACCCGTCCGCTGCCGAGGTCCTGCGCGCCTGCTCGGCAAACAACGACGATCTGCGCAAGAGCCTGCTCGGGTTCATCAAGGAAAACACGCCGACGGTCGGCGGCGCCGACGAGGTCGATACCCAGCCGACGCTCGGCTTCCAGCGCGTGATCCAGCGCGCGATCATGCACGTCCAGTCGACCGGGAGCGGCAAGAAGGAAGTGACCGGCGCGAATGTCCTCGTCGCGATCTTCGGCGAGAAGGATTCGCACGCCGTGTACTACCTGCACCAGCAGGGCGTGACGAGGCTCGATGTCGTCAACTTCATCGCCCACGGCATCCGCAAGAGCGATTCGCCGGAGCCGGCGAAGCCGGGCGAGAGCAGCTCCAACACCGAGAGCGAAAAGGAAGAGGGCGACGGCAAGGGCTCGCCGCTCGACCAGTTCACGCAGAACCTGAACCAGCTCGCCCGCGAGGGCAAGATCGATCCGCTGATCGGTCGCGAGCACGAGGTCGAGCGCGTGATCCAGATCCTGTGCCGTCGGCGCAAGAACAATCCGCTGCTGGTCGGCGAGGCCGGCGTCGGCAAGACGGCGATCGCCGAGGGTCTGGCCTGGCGCATCACCCAGACCGAGGTTCCCGAGGTGCTGGCGAGCTCGGTCGTCTACTCGCTCGATATGGGCGCGTTGCTGGCCGGCACCAAGTACCGCGGCGACTTCGAGCAGCGGCTGAAGGGCGTGCTGAAGCAGCTGAAGGACCAGCCGAACGCGATCCTCTTCATCGATGAGATCCACACGCTGATCGGCGCAGGTGCCGCATCCGGCGGGACCCTAGACGCCAGCAATCTGCTGAAGCCGGCGTTGAGCTCCGGCTCGATGAAGTGCATCGGTGCGACGACGTTCAGCGAGTACCGCGGCATCTTCGAGAAAGACGCCGCGTTGTCGCGTCGCTTCCAGAAGGTCGACGTCGTCGAGCCGTCGATCGAGCAGACGATCGAGATCCTGAAGGGGCTGAAGACGCGCTTCGAGGAGCACCACAGCGTCAAGTACGCGCTCGGCGCCTTGCAGGCTGCCGCCGAGTTGTCGGCGAAGTTCATCAACGACCGTCATCTGCCCGACAAGGCGATCGACGTGATCGACGAGGCTGGCGCCGCGCAACGCATCCTGCCGAAGAACAAGCAGAAGAAGACGATCACCCGCGCGGAAGTCGAGGACATCGTCGCGAAGATAGCGCGCATCCCGCCGGCCAGCGTGTCCAACGACGACCGCTCGAAGCTGAAGACGCTCGACCGCGACCTGAACAGCGTCGTGTTCGGCCAGGAGCCGGCGATCGAGGCGCTTGC
>JBDSAB010000393.1:0-6458 GCA_039922395.1 Caldimonas sp. | reverse complement strand
GCATCGAGCTTGCCGAACGGTTCGTCGAGCAGCAGCGCCTGCGGCTGCGCGAGAAGGGTGCGCAGCAGCGCGACCCGCGCGCGCTGGCCGCCCGACAAGGTCGCGGGATCTCGCGCCCCGAAACCAGCGAGGCCGGCCTCGTCGAGAGCGCGCTCGACCGCCGCGCTGCGCTCGCGCCGCCCGGCGATTGCACGCGGTAGGCCGAACAGCAGGTTGCCCGCGACCGACAGATGCGGGAACAGCAGGTCATCCTGGAACAGGATGCCGACGCGGCGCGCATGGGCCGGCACGCCGTCGAGTCGGCGCGCGCCGAGGAAGAGCTCGCCACGCGCCTCGAACGGCGCGCCGAGGAAGCCGCCGATCCACGACAGCAGCGCCGACTTGCCCGAGCCGCTCGGCCCCATCACGGTGACGATCCGGCCCGGCTCGACGTCGACCGAGAGCGCATCGATCAGCACGCGCCCCGGCAGGCCGATGATCACGTCGACCAGACGCAAGGCGCCGACGTCGGCTCCGTTCGTCATCGCACGAGTCGCCGGTGGTTGCGTCGCACGATCACCGTCCGCGTCATGCCATCCCCTTGCGATGGCGGAACCACAACGCCGGCGCGATCAGCGCCGCGAGGTACACCGCGAGCGGCAGCGCCGCCTGCAGGAACGTGTAGACGCCGAGCACGCGACGGTCGCCGCCTGACGACAGCGTGACCGCCTCGGTGGTCAGCGTCGCGATCCGCCCGGCGCCGGCGAACAGCGTCGGCAAATACTGCCCGACGCTGACCGCGAAGCCAATCGCGAACGCGACGCCGAGCGGCCGCGCGAGCATCGGCACCCGCACCCGCCACAGCGCCTGCCACGGCGTGACGCCGAGGGCGGCCGCACTGCGCGGATAACGGACGTCGAGCGCGCGCCACGGGTCGGCGAGCGAGAGGAAGACGTAGGGCAGCACGAAGACGAAATGGGCCCAGGCGACCGCGAGCCAGCGGCCATCGATGCCGAGCTGCACCAGCACGACCTGAAAGCCGTACAGGAACGCGATCTGCGGCACCAGCAGCGGCGCATAGGCGAGCCACATCGCGCGCCGGGTGGGCGGATGGTCGCGGCGCGACTCGCTCTCGAGGCAGGCGATCGACAGCAGCAGCGCGACGAGCGCGGTGCAGAGCGCGAGCGACGCGGTGTCGGCGACGACGCCAAGCACGCGCGGGCCCTGGGCGCGCCAGTTGGCAAGGCCGAGCTGCTCGGGCAGCGCGGCCGGAAAGCGCCAGGCATCGGCGAACGACCAGAGCAGCATCAGCGCGATCGCGGCGACGCCGGCCGCGAAGGTCAGCGCGCCGCATGCCGCGCCGATGCGCGCGAGGCCCTCGGTCGAGCCGTCGCGCACGCCACGCTCGCACCACGCGATGCCGAACCGGGCGGCGATGCGCTCGGCCACGAGCCAGCTGATGAGCAGCGCCACCACGATCACCAACTGCAGCAGCGCCGCGGCGGCGGCCGCGAAATAGCGCTGCAGGTCGTAGTCGGCGAACCATCGTGCAGCGAGCACGGCCAGTGGCGGCGGGTTGCCGGGCGCGAGGATCAGGCCGACCTCGACCGTCGAGACCGAGAACGCGAGCACCGCGAAGATCGGCAGGCGCAGCTGCGGATAGACGAGCGGCAGCACCGCCTTCATCCAGCCGGTCGCACCGCGGTAGCCGAGCGCGGCGGTGCTCATGCGCAGCGCGCGGTGCGGCACCTGGTTCAGCGCGGCCAAGGTCATCAACGCGAGGTAGGGCACTTCCTTCAGCAGCAAGCCGGCGACCATCGCGAGGCCGGCACCGTCGCGCACCGTGACGAGGCCGGCCGGCGGGCGGTCCCAGCCGGTCAGCTCGGGCGACACGAGGCGCACCAGCCAGCCGCTCGGTGCGACCAGGAATGCGAAGCCGACCGCGATCGCGACATGCGGCGTCGCGAGCATCGGCGAGATCCAGGCGCTGAGCCGACGCAGCGCCGCGCGCTCGGCCATCAACGCGCAGAACGAGAGCGCGATCGCGAGCGACAGCACGGTCGCGAGCAGGCCGATCTGCACGCTGAGCCGGATCGACGTCAGCACGCCGGGCTGTGCGAACAGCGCCCGCCAGGCATCGAGCGAGAGCGCGCGGCCGCCGATCGCCGGCAGGTAGCCGAGCGCGGGCAGCGCGGTACCGATCAGCCCGGCCGCAACCGGAACCAGAAACAACGCGATCGTCAGCGGCGGCGCGAGCCGCACCGCGACGCCGCCGTCAGCGCGAATAGCGCTTCTCCCACTCCTCGGTGATGCGCGTCATCCAGCTCGCGTGCGGCTCGAGCAGCACGCGTCCGAGCTCGCCCGGCGCCGGCAGCCCGACGACGCCGACCTTCGGCGCGAACAGCGCGCGCTCGGCTTCGCTCAGCTTCGCGAGGTCGAGCACGCTGGCATTGCCGAGCATGGTCGGGTCCTGCTGGCGCGCCTGCGCGACGGGATCGAGCAGGAAGTTCGCGACCACCATCGCACCTTCCTTGTGGGCGGCGTTGTACGGGATAGCGACGAAGCTGGTGTTGCCGATCGTCCCGTTCGCCATGCCGAAGACGCGCGCGGTCGGCGGCAGCAGCTTGTTGGCGATCGACGTTGCCGCCTCGGACGGATTGAACGCGATCAGCATGTCGATCTCGCCGTCGTTGAGCAGCTGGCGCTGCGCCGGACCGCTCTCGGGAAACTCCTTGCCGGAGCGCCACAAGGTCGGCCGCAGCTTGTCGTACCAGGCCCAGAGCGGCGCGGTCGTCGCCGCGAAGCTGGCACCGGTGGTCGGGCTCTGCAGCACCTCCGGCGCCGGCGCGAGCTCGTAGAGCGCCTGCTTCAGGAACGTCGCGCCGAGGAAGTTGCGCACGGTCGGATGGGTCAGCCGGCCGGGATGCGCGCGCGACCAGTCGAGCAGCGCATCGATCGAGCGCGGCATGCTCTCAGGGCGATGGCGCGCGCTGTCGTAGACGTAGACGACCTGGGCCAGACGCCAGGGCGACTCGAGGCCGTCGACCGGCACCGTGAAGTCGACGACGTTGCTGCGCTTCGTCGTGACGTCGACGAGACGGTAGTTCGGCATCGCCTGCGTGAACGGGCCGTGCAGCAGCCCCTTGTCCTTCATCGCGAGGAAGTTCGGCCCGTTGATCCAGATCAGGTCGACGCTGCCGTCGCGGTCGCGACCGGCGGTCTTCTCCGAGACGACGCGCGTGACGGCCTCGGCGGTGTCCTTCAGGTTGACCTGCTGCACGGTGACGCCGTGGCGCTTCCTGACCTCGTCGCCGACCCAGGCGATGAAGGCGTTGGTGCGTTCGTCGCCGGCCCAGGCATTCCAGTAGACGGTCTGGCCGCGCGCGGCCGCGGTGATCGCCTCCCAGCTGCGTGTCTCGGGCGCGGCCGTCGCCGCGGTTGCGATCGCGAGCAGGACGGCACAACCGAGTGCGCGCATGGCGGCCGGCCAGCGGATGATGGCGGCGCGCAGCGCGGCCGCGTCGCTCATGCCGGCGCGCGCTCGGTGCCGGCGAGCCGCGCGGCATGCCGGCGCAACCGGGCTCGCTCGATCACGTCGCCGAGCACTTCCTGGTGGAAGCGATCGCAGCCGATGCAGGCGTTCTGATACGACTTGCCGGCCGGCGTCAAAGTGCGCGACTTCGCGAGGAATTTCTCCAGGCTCCAGCCGTTCGCGATGCCCATCCGCTCCGGGTGGCCGGCGTTGATCGCCTCGTAGGCCGGCTCGCCCGCGAGCGAGTCGAGGATCTCGATCAGCGGCTCGTCGAGCAGGTTGCCGATCGGCAGCTTGGTCTTCACGCAGCACGGATAGACCGCACCGTCGGGCTCGATCGAGACCTCGGATCCGCTGTAGCCGTGGTTGAGGAAGCCGAGGCCGCCCGACCAGCGGTTGCAGAAATTGTCGGCCACGGTCGCGGTCGAGAGGTCGTTGTTCCAGGCCCGGCCGCGCGGCCAGATCTTGCCGATCCAGGTGTCGGGGGCTGCGCCGAAGAAGCTGTACAGCGGCCCTTCCTCCTCGTGCCAGTTGCGCGTCGTCGCCGACAGTCCCGAGCGGCGCACGCCGGCAGCCTCGAACAGATTCGAGAGGCGTTCGATGAAGGCCGCCTGCTTGGCGGCGGTCTCGATGCCGACGTGGTATTCGTCGATGCTGGCGATCGAGATCATGTACACGCCGCGCCGCAGCAGGTCGTCGACGATCGCCTCGTTCAGCAGGTCGCCGGTGGTCTGCACGACGATCTTGATGCCGCCGTTGTCGCGGTAGCGCTGTTGGAGGCGCTCGATCACCGGGTAGGTGACCTGCTCGCGCACCGGATCGAGCAGCGCTTCGCCGCCCGACAGCACGATGCGCCCGGTCTTCTCGGGAAAGCGGCCGTTGCCGAGCGGATCGGTCAGGTCGAGGTAGGTCATGCGCTCGGGCAGGTGGTCGACGATGCGCGGAAAGTTCGCGTGCGCCTCGGCCACCACCGCATCGAGCGCACCGCGCACGTAAGGCCGGAAGCGGTCCTCGTAGCAGTGCTTGCACTTGCGGTGGCAGGCCCAGCACATCACGTAGTAGAGGGATTCCATTCGGGGCTTCGTTCGAGGACGGCGGTCCGGGGTACTGCGGCACATGCGGCAGCGCGCAACGATGGTAACCAGCGCCGCCGTCGGTCGTGCGAGCGGGGTCGTCCTTACGGCGAGGCGGGAATCGGGACGGTTCTGGCGTCTGGTCGGTACGGCGGCGCAGAACCTGGCGCTGCGTGGGCACCTCGCCGTGGCGCTGGGACATGACGTCCGCCCTATGCACACCGCGACATATCGGTGGTTCCGCCGCGCCGATCGAAAATGGTGCGCATGGAAGCCATCGGGTGAACGAGTTCGCGCAGAGTGCCGAGAGCGCCCTCGACCTGATCGTCCATGCCGACGCCGTCCTGGTCCGCACCGTCGCGCTGTCGCTCGCCGTCAGCGGCACGGCCTGCCTGTTCGCAGCCGGCTTCGGCCTGGTCGGCGGTGCCTGGCTCGCGGTCGCGCGCTTCCCGGGCTTGCGCGTGGCGCTGCTGCTGCTGAACACGCTGCTGGCGCTGCCTTCGGTCGTGGTCGGTCTCGCGGTCTACCTGCTGCTCTCGCGCAGCGGCCCGCTCGGCTCGTGGGGCATCCTGTTCACGCCGACCGCGATGGTGATCGCGCAGACCATCCTGGTGCTGCCGGTGGTCGCCGCGTTGTCGCGCCAGGTCGTCGCCGACGGCCTGCGCGACGGCGGCGATCCGCTGCAGTCGCTCGGCGCCGGCCCGCTGCTGGCGGCGCTGCTGATGCTGCTGCACGAACGCTGGGCCGTCGTCACGATCCTGCTGACGGCTTTCGGCCGCGCGATCGCCGAGGTGGGCGCGGTGATGATCGTCGGCGGCAACATCGAGGGCGTCACGCGCGTGATGACGACCGCGATCGCGCTCGAGACCAGCAAGGGCGACCTGCCGCTCGCGCTCGCCCTCGGACTCGTGCTGCTCGCGGTCGTCGGGCTGCTGAACGTCGCGATCGGACTGGTGCAGCGCAACCGGTTCGCCCCGGTACGGGTTCATTCGCGATGATTGGAGGCGCCTTGTCGACGCTGCTGCGGCTGTCCGATGCGTCGGTCCGGCTCGGCACGGTCGCGGCGTTGCAGCGTGTCAGTTTCACCGTGCGGCGCGGCGAATTCATCGCGGTGATCGGCGCCAACGGTTCCGGCAAGACGACCCTGCTGCGGCTGCTGCACGGCCTGGTCGAGTGCACCGGGTCGCGCTGGGTCGGAGAGCCGGCACCGCTGCAGGCGATGGTCTTCCAGCGCCCGTTCATGCTGAACCTGACGGTCTGGAGCAACCTGCGGCTCGCCCTCTGGCTGGCCCGTGCGCGGGTGCCGCGCGCCGAGGCGCCGGCGCGCGCGCTCGAGGCGCTGCAGCGCGTCGGCCTGGTCGAGTCGCGCGACCGGCCCGCCCGCGTGCTGTCGGGCGGCGAACAGCAGCGCTTCGCGCTGGCGCGCGCCTGGGCCGTGCGCCCGGACCTGCTGCTGCTCGACGAGCCGACCGCGAACCTCGATCCGTCGGCGAAGAAGGAGGTCGAGGCGTTGCTGCTCGGCTTCGCCGCCGAAGGCATGACGCTGGTGATGAGCACGCACAACCTCGGCCAGGCCAAGCGCCTGGCGACCCGCGTCGTCTACCTGGATCGCGGCGAGGTGCGCCTCGATCTGCCGACCGCGCAGTTCTTCGGCCCGAGCGCCGATGAGCGCGCCCGATTGTTTCTGAAAGGAGAGTTGCCATGGTCTCTGGAATGAGGACGGCGCGCCGTCGCGTCATGGTGCTGCTGGTCGGTCTGGCGGCCGGCCTCGGCGTATCGGTCGCCGATGCGCAGGAGCGCTTCATCACGATGGCGTCGACCACCAGCACCGAGCAGTCGGGCCTGTTCCCGCACCTGCTGCCGGCGTTCAAGAA
>JBDSAB010000392.1:0-4714 GCA_039922395.1 Caldimonas sp. | reverse complement strand
GCTTCGAAGCTGCGCTTTTCGCCGCCGCGAGCGCCGGTCACCTGGATGATGTGGTAGCCGAAGTCGCTCTGCACGAGACCGCTCGTCTCGCCGGCCTTCAGCGCGAATGCCGCATCCTCGAACGGCTTGACCATCGCACCACGGCCGAAGAAGTCGAGGTCGCCGCCCTTCTCCGCCGAGCCCGGGTCCTGCGAATTCTTGCGCGCCAGGTCCGCGAAAGCCGAAGGGTTCTTGCGCACGTCGGCGAGCAGCGACTCGGCCTTCGCTTTCGCCTTGTCGAGCTCGGCCTGCGGCATGCCCTTCTCGGCCTTGATCAGGATGTGGCTGGCGCGGCGCTCTTCCGGCGCGGTGTAGCGCTTCTCGTTCTCGGTGTAGTACTTGCGCAGGTCGTCCTCGGAGACCTTGACGTCCTTCTTCAGCGCCTCGAGATCGAGCACGACGTACTCGATCGATTCCTGCTCGGGCGCCCGGAACGTCGCCGCATTGACCGGATCCTTGTAGAACTTCTCGATCTCTGCGTCGGTCGGATCGACCTTCGCGCGGAAATCCTTGACTTCGAAGCGCTCAACCTGCACATCGCGCTGCTGGAACATCGCATCGAGCGCGGCCGACGTGGTCGAGACCGGGGCGATCACAGTGCCCGCCAGCCCGAGCACGACCTGGCGCTGCGAGAGATCCTGGCGCAGACGCTGCGCGAACATCTCCGACGACATGCCCTGCGCGCCGATCGCGTCCTTGTTGACGCTGCCATCCGGATTGCGCAGCGACGCGAACTGGGGATCGGTCACGAACAGGCGCTGCAGCCGATCGTCGGTCGTCATGAGGTGCAGCTTCTCGGCGGCGGTCAGCATGACCCGATCGCGCACGAGCGCCTCCAGCGACAGCCGTTTCATCTCGGGCGACTCGAACAGCTTGGCATCGACGCCAGGCATCTGCCGTTGCGCCCGCTCGAGCTGCTGGCGCATCGCCTGATCCCACTCCATCTGCGTGATGTTGTGGCCTGCCACCTTCGCCACTGTCTGGTTCTCCGAACCGGTGAAGCGGCTGTAACCCTGGATGCCGAAGAAGACGAACGACGGAAAGATCAGCAGCACCAGGATGAACTGCAGTGCGCGGGTGTGGCGGCGGAAGAATTCAAACATCGAAGTGACGCCCTGGACGGTGGCACTGCTGGCGGCTCGCACCGCCAATCGGTTGCGTCGCGACTTACAGCGCCCAGATGCAACAAAGGCGAACCGAGGTTCGCCTTTGGGCTGTTTTGTGCATCGATTCTAGCCGACCGTTCGCACCGAATTCGGCTGTCGCTGCTGGGCGGTGGTGGGTGCTGAGGGGCTCGAACCCCCGACCTACGCCTTGTAAGGGCGCCGCTCTACCAACTGAGCTAAGCACCCATCGCTCGACATCGACCGACGCTCAGTTGAGCGCGTCCTTCAAGGCCTTGCCCGGCCGGAACTTCGGCACCTTGGCCGCCTTGATCTTGATCGCCGCGCCGGTGCGCGGATTGCGACCGCTGCGAGCTGCTCGCTTGCCGACGCTGAACGTTCCGAATCCGACGAGCGACACGGAGTTGTTCTTCTTCAGCGTCGTCTTCACGCCGCCAATGACCGCTTCCAACGCGCGCGACGCCGCCGCCTTGGAGATATCAGCCTGCTTGGCGATGTGCTCGATCAACTCGGTTTTGTTCACGGGTTTTCCCCTCCTCAAAGGATGTCTCGCATGGATTCGGTGGTGGATGACTCGCGCCATTTTCGGCGTCGCAGAGTCGAAACGATTACAGCCGTGTGACCCAGTGCTGTCAAGCGCGGAAGGCGATTCTATTCGCAGGCAATCATGCGCAAATGGAGTCGTGATGCTTGTTTGCGCGCTTGACAGCCCGCTCCGTGCGCCATAGGCCGTGATGGTGCAGTGCGTGAATTGGGGTGTTACGCCGAGGCCGGCTCTGCGCCACTCAGCGCGCGCTCGATCGCACCACCAGCGCCACGCCGCCGACCGTCAGCAGCATGCCGATCAGCATGACCGGCGTGAAGGCCTCGCCGAACAGCGCCCACGCCATCAATGCGGTGCACGGCGGCACGAGGTACATCAGGCTGGTCACCGAGGTCGCCGCCCCGCGCTGGATCAGCAGGTACAGCAACGAGCTGCCGCCGAGCGTCAGCACGAGCACCGACCACGTCATCGCGATGACCATGTCCGGATGCCAGACGATCGGCTCCGTTTCCAGCAGCGCGAACGGCAGACTGACAACGAACGCCGCGAACAGTTGGATCACGTTCGCGGTGCGAACGTCGCACGGCGCGACGAAGCGCTTCTGGTACAGCGTGCCGACCGTGATCGACAACAGCGCAAGGATCGCGAGGGCGAGATTGACGCTGGTCACCTCGCCGATGCCGAGCTTGCCCGAGACGACGAGGGCGAGGCCCGCGAGGCCGAGCGCGAGGCCGACCCACTGGACCGCTGACACCTTTGCGCGGCCCTTGCGTTCACCGCGGGTCAGCCAGATCGCGGTCAGCACCGGCTGCAGCCCGACCAGCAGCGAGACCGTGCCGGCGCCGATGCCGGCCTTCACCGCCGACCAGACACCGCCGAGGTAGCCGGCGTGCATCAGCACGCCGACCGCCGCGAGATGGATCCATTGGCGCCGACTGCGCGGCCAGGCCGCGCGGGCGAGCGCGATCCAGATGCCGAAGCAAAGCACCGAGAGGGCATACCGGATCGCGAGAAAGCCGAGCGGCGGTGCATGCGGCATGGCGAGCCGCGCGACGACGAAGCCGGTGCTCCAGATCAGTACGAAGACCCACGGCATCGCCCGCGCGATGCCGCTCGATTCGTCGCTCATCGCGGGCCGCGATCCGTCAATGCACGCGGGCGCGAATCTCGGGCAGCGCCTTCTGCAGGTAGTAGACCATCGACCAGATGGTCAGGAACGCCGAGATCCAGATCAGCACGGTGCCCCACTTCGCTGTGTCGATCACGCCGAACAGCATGTCGTAGTACAGCAGGAACGGGATCGCGATCATCTGCACGACCGTCTTCACCTTGCCGACCCTGTGCACGGCAACGCTGCGCGACGCGCCGATCTGCGCCATCCATTCGCGCAGCGCCGAAATCGCGATCTCGCGCCCGATGATGATCAGCGCGATCACCGCATGCAGGCGATGCAGGTGGACAAGCACCAGCAGCGCAGCGCAGATCAGGAATTTGTCGGCGACCGGGTCGAGGAAGGCCCCGAACGACGAGGTCATGTTGAGGCGCCGCGCCAGGTAGCCGTCGGCCCAGTCGGTGAGTGCAACGACGATGAAGAGCGTGGTGCCGAGGATGTTCTGCGTTGCCGGCTCGAGATTGAGGTAGTACACCCCGACGACGAGTGGAATCGAGACGATGCGGCCCCAGGTCAGCAACGTCGGCAGGTTGAAGAACATCCGACGATTGTGCCGAACTCGGTGTCGGCGCTAGTCCAGCGTGCGTGGTTTGAAGCGGCGGTCGTCGTCGAACAGGAAGGTCTCGACGAACTTCCAGGGTCGCGGCAGGCGCGAGACGTCGCCGAACGGCGCGGCGCGGTGTACCGCGGTGGCGGCGATCTGGATCGTGTCGTGGGCTTGGCTCGGCTGGCGCAGCACCAGGATCCGTCGCACGCTGCCGTCGCCGTTCAGCTCGATCTCGAGCACCGGGATGGCCAGCAGCGGCTCCGGCACCTGGCCGATGTAGGTGCCGCTCGGATTGGCGCTGACAAGGCGCTGGGCAGCCTGCAGGCGGACGTCGTCCCAGCTGCGCATCGTGCGCGGCGCCGGCAGCGCGACCGCTGTCGCGGGCGCCTTCCCTGGGGCCTGCGCGGCATGCGAGGTTGCCGCCGGAGCCGCCACGACAGCCGATCGCGACGACGGGACCGGTGCGACGACGGGTGTGCTCCCGCCTGACGACAGGCAGCCGGTCGCCAACAGTGCCAGCCCCACGACCGCGGCGCGGCGTCCCCACTCAATGCAATGCACGATAGATCTCCTCCGCCAGGTCTTTCGAGATGCCGTCGACGCTCATCAGGTCCGCCACGCTCGCATTGCCGACGCCGCGCACGCCGCCGAAGCGCTGCAGCAGCCGCGACCGCTTCTTCGGGCCGACGCCGGCGATGTCTTCGAGGCGGCTCGCGCCGGTCCGCACGCTCGCGCGGCGCGCCCGCATTCCGGTGATCGCGAAGCGGTGCGCCTCGTCACGGATCTGCGCAACGAGCATCAACGCCGCCGAATCCTTGCCGAGTCCGATCTTCGGGCGGCCGTCGGCGAAGACGAGCTCCTCGAGACCGACCTTGCGGCCCTCGCCTTTCTCGACGCCGACGATGCGCGCGAGATCGATGCCGAGTTCGGCAAAGACCTCGCGGGCGACGCCGACCTGGCCGCGCCCGCCGTCGATCAGCACCAGGTCAGGCAAGCGCGCCTCGCCGCGGCTCGCCGCCTCGACGATCTTCGCGTAGCGCCGGACCAGTACCTGGCGCATCGCCGCATAGTCGTCGCCGCCGGTGATGCCCTCGATGTTGTAGCGCCGGTACTGCGAGCTCTGCATCTTGTGTGCCTCGAAGACGACGCACGAGGCCTGGGTTGATTCGCCCGCGGTGTGGCTGATGTCGAAGCACTCGATGCGGAAGGCGTGCAGATCTTCGACCTCGAGGTCGAGCGCGTCGACGAGTGCACGCGTCCGCGCCTGCTGCGAACCCTCCTCGGCGAGC
>JBDSAB010000391.1:0-18820 GCA_039922395.1 Caldimonas sp. | reverse complement strand
GCGAGCCGTGCGTGTTGAGGGCGACGTAGGAGCGGCCGGCGTGCATTGCGGCGAGGGTCGCCTTGTTTGCGGCGACGATCGGGTCGCAGCCGATCACGAGGTCGGCTGCCGCGGTGCCGACCTTGGTCGTGAAGATGCCGTCGAGGCGATTGGCGATCTGGATGTGGCTCCAGGTCGCGCCGCCCTTCTGCGCGAGGCCGGCCGAGTCCTGCGTGACGACGCCCTTGCCTTCGAGGTGCGCGGCCATGCCGAGCAGCTGGCCGATCGTGATGACTCCGGTGCCGCCGACGCCGGCGACGACGATGCCCCACGGCGTCTCGGCGACCGGCAGCGCCGGCTCCGGGATCGGCGGCAACGTAAAGGGGTTCGGCCGCTCGGGCGAGGCCGTCTTCTTCGCGCTCTTCATCTGGCCACCCTCGACCGTGACGAAGCTCGGGCAGAAGCCCTTCACGCAGGAATAGTCCTTGTTGCAGCTGTTCTGGTTGATGCGGCGCTTGCGGCCGAACTCGGTCTCGACCGGTTCGACCGACAGGCAGTTGCTCTGCACCGAGCAATCGCCGCAGCCTTCGCAGACCAGCTCGTTGACGACGACGCGCTTGGCCGGCTCGACCATCGTGCCGCGCTTGCGACGCCGGCGCTTCTCGGTCGCGCAGGTCTGGTCGTAGATGATGATCGTGCAGCCGGGGATCTCGCGCAGCTCGCGCTGCACCGCATCGAGGTCGTCGCGATGGCGCACGGTCACGCCGTCGGCGAGGCGGGCAATGATCTCGCCCTCGTCGTATTTCTCCGGCTCGTCGGTGACGACGACGATCTTCTTCGCGCCTTCGGCGTCGAGCTCGCGGGTCATCTCGGGCACCTTCAGGGTGCCGTCGATCGGCTGGCCGCCGGTCATCGCGACCGCGTCGTTGAAGAGGATCTTGTAGGTGACGTTGACGCCCGAGGCGATGCTCTGGCGCACCGCGAGCAGCCCGGAGTGGTAGTAGGTGCCGTCGCCGAGGTTGGCGAAGACGTGGTTGTCGGTCGTGAACGGCGCCTGGCCGACCCATGAGACGCCTTCGCCGCCCATCTGGCTGAAGGTGACGGTCGAGCGGTCCATCCAGACCGCCATGTAGTGGCAGCCGATGCCGGCGACCGCGCGCGAGCCTTCCGGCACGCGCGTGCTGGTGTTGTGCGGACAGCCGCTGCAGAAGTAGGGGATGCGCTCGCCGGCCGCGGTGCTCGCGTCCTGCACCAACAGGCTCTTCTCCTTCGCATCGATCAGGGCGATGCGTGCGTCGATGCGGGCCACCGTGTCGCGGTCGAGCGCGTTGCCGCCGCCGAGCTTCTTCAGTCGCTTCGCAAGCGCCTTCGCGATGATGGCCGGCGTGAGGTCGGCCTGCGCGCGCAGAAGCCAGTTCTGGCTCGGATTCGGCTGCGACCATTCGCCGCCGCTCTGGTCGTGCTCACCTTCGTCGAACTTGCCGAGCACGTTCGGCCGCACGTCGGCGCGCCAGTTGTAGAGCTCTTCCTTCAGCTGGTACTCGATGACCTGGCGCTTCTCCTCGACGACCAGGATCTCCTCGAGGCCCTGCGCGAAGTCGCGCGTGATCGTCGCTTCGAGCGGCCAGACCACGTTGACCTTGTGCAGCCGGATGCCGAGCCGGCGGCAGGCGTCGTCGTCGAGGCCGAGGTCGTGCAGCGCCTGGCGCGTGTCGTTGAAAGCCTTGCCGCTGGCGATGATGCCGAAGCGGTCGTTCGGGCCGGCGATCACGTTGTGGTTCAGCTTGTTCGCACGCACATAGGCGAGCGCGGCGTACCACTTGTAGTCCATCAGCCGCGCTTCCTGGTCGAGCGGCGGATCGGGCCAGCGCACGTGCAGGCCGCCCGGCGGCATCGCGAAGTCGGTCGGGATCACGATGTCGACGCGGTCGGGATCGATGAACACCGACGACGACGACTCGACCACTTCCTGGATCGTCTTCATGCTCGACCAGACGCCGGCGAAGCGGCTCATCGCGAACGCATGCAGCCCCATGTCGAGGATGTCCTGCACGCTCGACGGGAAGAACACCGGCAGCCCGCAGGCCTTGAAGATGTGGTCGCTCTGGTGCGCCGCGGTCGAGCTCTTCGCAATGTGGTCGTCACCGGCGATCGCGATCACGCCGCCGTGCTTCGAGGTGCCGGCCATGTTGGCGTGCTTGAAGACGTCGGAGCAACGGTCGACACCCGGTCCCTTGCCGTACCAGATGCCGAACACGCCGTCGAACTTCTTCGATTGCGGATAGAGGTCGAGCTGCTGCGAGCCCCACACCGCGGTCGCGGCGAGCTCTTCGTTGACCCCTGGCTGGAACACGATGTTCTGCGCCGCGAGGTGCGCCTTCGCCTGCCACAGCGCCTGGTCGTAGCCGCCGAGCGGCGAGCCGCGGTAGCCGCTCACGAAGCCGGCGGTGTTGAGGCCGTTCATCGCATCACGCTTCTTCTGCAGCATCGGCAGGCGGACCAGCGCCTGCACGCCGCTCATGAAGGCGCGACCCGATTCGAGCGCGTACTTGTCGTCGAGCGTGACGGTTTCGAGGGCCCTGCGGATCGACTCGGGAAGCGGCGCATTCATCGGTTCGTCTCCTGCGAAATCAGTGTCGTGGGCGAACGGCGCGACACGGAGTCGGCGCGCGCTGCGAAGGCCACAGTGTAGAGATTCGGGGTAGGAAGGTCTTTTCTTTTCATATCGCCTACAGCGGGATCGGAGCAATAATCTTGCTCAGAAAAGCCGAATGCATCGCAAATGACGCTCAGAAGATCGAATGCCGCAAAAGTGAGGCCTTCGGGCCGAAGCGCAGCCCCGGTCCGAGCCGGCCGCGGTGAGACCGCGTCGAAGCCTGTGCGTTCCACCGAACCTGCAGTGGCCAGCAGCGGGCCGGCCGGCGGCGAGCACGGCGGCGAACTGGACCGCTACGACATCGCGATCCTGCGCGAGCTGCAGCGCGATGCGCGCCTCAGCAACACCGAGCTTGCGAATCGCATCGGCATCTCGGCCGCGCCGACGTGGCGCCGCGTCCGCTGGCTCGAGGAGCAGGGCTACATCACCGGTTACCGCGCCGAGCTCGATCGCCGCAAGCTCGGGCTCGGCGTGCTCGCCTTCGTGCGCGTCGATGCCGACCGCAACGCAGCGGCGGCCACGCGCGAGCTCGAGGAAGCGATCCGGCGGCTGCCCGAAGTGATCTCGTGCCACTACATCTCGGGCGCGGGCACGTTCGAGCTGCAAGTGATGGCGACCGACCTCGACGCGTTCTCGCGCTTCTCGCTCGACACCTTGCTGAACCTGCCGCATGTGAAAGACCTGCACACGAGCTTCTCGCTCGGCGAAGTCAAGGCCGGAGCGGCGCTGCCGCTGACGCATCTGCGCGCCTGAAATTTGTTGCGGTATCGGCGTCTGTAGGCGATCGCCGACACCGCAACGCGCAGCACCAATCGCCCTCTGGAGGAGCGAGCGATGGGCATGCGCCTTGCCGACCATCACGGTGCTGAGTCCATGGCGCACCTTCGATCGAGCGGCGCCGTAGCGGGCATCCGACCGAACGGTCATTTCAACCTGAGACAGGAACCATCATGAGCAAAACTTCGAGACATTCGATGGCGGCTCTCGCCGCTGCCGTTTCGCTGGCCTTCGGCGCGGGGCTGACCGTCGCGCAGACGGGCACCAGTGGCACCGGCACGTCGGGCACGACGAGCGGAACATCCGGCACCACAGGCACCGGCTCGACGGGTTCGGCGACGACACCGGGCGGCAGCAGCACGACCGGCTCGACCGGCTCCGGCATGAGCAGCTCCGGCACCGGCAGCAGCGGCTCGGCGAGCTCGACCAACAACACCAGCGGTACCAGATCGACCGGCTCGATGAGCTCGGGCAGCACAGGCTCGACCGGTTCGTCGACCTCCGGCTCGACGGGTTCGACCTCTTCAGGTTCCACCGGCACGAACTCCGGGTCGATGGGTTCGGGTTCGACGACTTCGAGCGGCACCGGCTCGACCGGGACGACGAATTCCGTCGCGCCGCCGTCGCCGACTTCGACGACCACCACCGGTCCGGCAATGACCTCGCCCGGCACCGGCACCACGGCGCCCGGCTCCGCGAGCACGATGGGCAACGGCACGAGCCGGTCGCGCAGCGGCACGATGGGCACCGATACGTCGTCCTCGATGTCGAACGGCACCAGCGGCACATCCGGATCGACCAGCACCCGCGGCGGACGCGCCGATCGGAACTGATCGCGCATCACCGCATCGGGGTCTCGATCTCGATGCGGGTTGACTGACGGCAGCGCTCGAGCGCTACATCTTTAAGAACAAGGGCCCGTCGGGCCCTTGACTACTTCTGTGCGACGTGTCGACGCGCGTTGCGTGTGACCGGATAGGCGCCGAACAGCGCCTGCGCCGAGCGCGTCTCGGGCAGCACGTAGACGATGCCGTTGTGCGGCTGGAAGGCCGGCTTCACGACGGTGTCGTAGAAGGCGGCCGGCAGGTTGATGCAGCCATAGGAGATGCGGTTGTCCATTGGCGTCGACGACGCCAGGCGCTGCAACCGACGCTCGGCCGGGTTGGTGGCGCGGACACGGTGCATCGACACCGCATCGTCGTAGTCGACCCAGAGGATGTCCTCTCCCTTCGCGTTCACCCCCATTTCGGCGGCAAAGCGGCCGGCCGGCGTCGTCCGTTCCTCGGGTCGGATGTCGGCGATCGGACGCTCGCCGATGCCGGGCACCGAGTCGTCGCCTTTCGCCGCGCCGAGCAGCGCAGGGCTCGCGCCGCGCAGGACGCCGTCGGCATCGAACACGAGCACTTTCGCGTTTGCCTTGTCGACGATGATGAACGGCAGCCCGTGGTTGTCGGCCGAATCGACGACCCAGTCGGCGATCGCGCGCGCATCGCTCGACACGCGCTCGCGACCGAACGTGGCAAAGCGCTCGCCCTTGTGCGGCGAGGTGGCGGTTGCGATCGCGTTCGAAGAGGGAGCGCCGGGCTCAGGCACGATCGACGGTGAGGCCGCGGGTGAAGCGGGTGACGCGCTGTTCGGCGTGCGCTCGGGCGGCGTGGTGAGCGGCGTCATCGGGCTGCAAGCCGCCGTCGCGATGGCGATCACCAGCCCGGCGGTGCCGGCGCCATGTCGCCACCGGAAATCGTTTCTCATGCCTGTCTCGCCGCGCGAACGCGACTGTCTCCGTCTACCGTTGACTGATGGTGTCTTACGGCAATAGACGTACCCGATCGCGCGCTGCGCAACCAGGCTGCTACCGGTGCCGCGCCGGCCGCGACGGTGAAGGCGCTATTCGCTTCAAAAGCCACGCCGCTGGCGCGAGGCGCGTGTCAGCGTTTCAGGCTGCAGATGCAGCGGCGCCGCTCAGTGACTAGAGATGGCCTGGTTGCCCCACAGCTCCTTGAGCCGGGCATCGCGCCCGCAGCTCAGGCGGTAGTAGTTGTAGCGGACCGGATTCTTCTTGTAGTAGTCCTGGTGATAGTCCTCGGCCGCATAGAACGGTCCGCCCTGCAGCACTTCTGTGACGATCGGTTCCTTGAACGGCTTCGACTTGTCGAGCGCGGCCTTCGAGGCCTGCGCGGCCTTCAGCTGCGCCGCATCCTGCGCAAAGATCGCCGTGCGGTACGGGCTGCCCGCATCGCAGAACTGGCGGTCCTTGGTGGTCGGGTCGATCGTGCGCCAGAAGTGCTCGACCAATTTCTCGTAGCTCACCTTCTTCGGGTCGAACACGATCTCGACCGCCTCGGCGTGCCCGGTGACCTTGTTCGAGACCTGCTCGTAGGTCGGGTTCGCGGTCTTGCCGCCGGTATAGCCGGAGGTGGTCGAGAGCACGCCGTCGACCTTGTCGAAGTCGGACTCGACGCACCAGAAGCAGCCGCCGGCAAAGACCGCCTTCTGCGTGCCGGCCGCGGCGGCCGGTGCTGGCGTCGGCGCCGCCGGGGTCGTGCCCTGAGCAGCGGCCCAACCGCCGCAGGCCAGCAGCAACGTGGCGGCGAACAGGCGCCGCGCGTTCGAGAGCGTGTTCATGCGGTCACCGGGATGAAGTTGAGGGCGACACCATTGTTGCAGTAGCGCTTTCCGGTCGGCGGCGGTCCATCGTCGAAGACGTGGCCCTGGTGGCCTTCGCAGCGCGCGCAGTGGTATTCGGTGCGCGGCAGGATCATCTTCAAGTCGGTCTTGGTGCCGATCGCGCCCGGGATCGCGGCGTAGAAGCTCGGCCAGCCGGTGCCGCTCTCGTACTTCGTCTCCGACGTGAACAGCGGCAGGTCGCAGCCGGCGCAGTGGAAGCGGCCTTTGCGCTTTTCCTGGTTCAGCGGGCTGGTGCCGGGGCGTTCGGTGCCTTCCTTGCGCAACACCGAATACTGCTCGGCGCTCAGCTTCTTCTTCCAGTCGGCGTCGCTGAGGCGCAGCGGCTCGACCTTCGGAACGGCCGGTGACGGGCCCTGGGCATCGGCCATACGGGGCGCAAAGCCGAGGAACGACAAGAGGGCGAGGAGGTTGCGTCGTGTCATGGTCGGAGGTGAAAAGGGGAACGGTGGCATTGGTCGGCCGATGCGCCAAAACCTTTCGGGCTGCGGTCGAGGTCGTGTGCTTGGAGCGGTTGGGCCGCGCCGGGTTCAATCAGCCCAGGGCGCATCAGGATAGCGAGCCTGGCGGCCGACCGGCGCGCCGGCGTAGAGTGGCCTTTCCAGAAGGAGGCTACCCATGCCGACGCCGACCGAAGTCCTTGCGGACCTGAATCGCGCCTACATCGACTCGGTGCAAGGCGCCGATGTCGCCCGTTTCGAGACGCTGCTGGCGCCCGACTTCCGCTGCTCGAATCCCGACGGCTCGCTGGTCGACCGCGCCGCGTTCCTGCGCCAGATCGCGCGCGGGCCAGGCATTGAAGGCTTGCGCGCCGAGGCCGTCGAGATCCGGCTGATGGGCGACGTCGCGATCGTCCATGCGGCGACCGCCTACCGCGATGGCGCGGGAATCCAGCGGCGCGGTCGCTACACCGACGTCTGGCGGCGCGACGGCGAGCGCTGGCTCGCGGTCTCGGCGCATGTCACGCGCGGCGCTTGAGGCCTTCGCGCGGGTTCAGCATCAGCTGCGGGGAGAGGGACTGCAGGCGGACGGGCCGAGTCATGGCGGCGCCGCCAACCGTCGCGCAACCTCAGTCGCGGCCGCGCATCTCGCGGTCCCACAGCAGCTTGGCCTGCTGGAACAGCGACACCGACGGGTCGAACGACGACGGCTCCGGAGCGCGGCGCAACCAGGCGGCGGTGTCGTGGTGCTCGCCTGGCAAGGCATCGGCGCGAAAGCGCTCGAGCCAGTTGCGCACCTCGCCGTACTTATGTGGATGGGCGCGGCGCGTCCACGCCAGGCCGACCAGGTCGGCGTAGCCTTCTTCGTTGCGCGACTCGCCGAGCGGTGGCTTCGCCGTGGTGTCTGCCGCATCGCCGGCCGGTCGCGAGAACCCCGCCGGCAGTGCGTTCCACTCGCCCTGCACATAGCGCCAGCAGTGGCCGATCTCGTGCGCGAAGACCGCGCCGACGACCGCATCGAACAAGTCCGCCGGAACGCTCGCGACAAGCGCGATGGCACCGGGGTTGCCGCGCATCGAGAGCACCAGCTTGCAGCGGCCGTCCTTGATGCCCATAGCGATCGGCGACGAGTTGGGCTGGTCGCTCGGCTGGACCACGATGTCGATCGGCAGCTCTGCGCCGCGCGCATAGCGGATCACCGACATGCCGGCCGCGAGCCAGCGCGTTTCGGTCTCGCTCAACCGAGCATCGGCTTGTGCGAACGGTGCCGCCAGCAGCAGCGTGGCTACGCAAAGTGACTTGAACATGGACGGCTCCCGTCGATGAACCCGTGTGTGTCGTCAGTGGACGCCTGTCGACGTCAGCCGAAGCCAGGAATAGCAGGGTCCGGGCCAGCCAGATGGGCGCGGACGCATCGGATCGGGCGATGGCGTGAAGATTTCACGGGATCGGCCTCGGTGGCTGCATCGCGTCGGTGCACGGCAGATCGCCCGATGCGGACCGCGTCGGCATCCAAGTCGAGGTCGCATCCTGCAGCGGGTCACGGTGCCGGCAGCGACCCTTTCGGCCAGAGCACCCAGAGGCGCAACGGCTGCTTCATGCGGCCGGCCTGCGCCTCGGCCTCGGCGCCCCAGCCCCAGAAGAAGTCGGCGCGGACCGCGCCCGTGATCGCGCTGCCGGTGTCCTGCGCCATCACCGCGCGGCGCAGCGGGACGTTCGACAGCGGCTCGGTGGTGTCGAGCCAGGCGATCGTGCCGTACGGGATGCTGAGCGGGTCGACCGCGATCGAGCGGCCGGGCGTCAGCGGCACCGCCTGCGCGCCCTTCGGGCCGAGCTGCGGATCGGGCAGCGGCTCCTCGCGGAAGAAGACATAGCGCGGGTTGCTCCACAACAACTCGTTGACGCGCTGTGGATTTCGCGCCGCCCACTGCCGGATCGCCGGCCACGAGGCTTGCTCGAGCTTCAGCTCGCCCTGCTCGACCAGCCAGCGCCCGACCGATCGGTACGGCTGGTCGTTGTGGCCGGCGTAGGCGACCCGCACGAGCCGGCGGGTGCCGTCGGTCTCGTTGATCTGCAGTCGCCCCGAGCCCTGGATCTGCAGGATCAGCGCGTCGAGCGGGTCGGCGACCCAGGCCAGCTCGCGTCCCTTCAGCGACTGCTGCGCGGCCGGCAGCGAATCGATCTGCTGGCGCGTCCAGTAGGGCCGGCGCGTCGCCAGGTCGGGTGGCGGCGCGTACAGCGGAAAGCGGAAGTTGCGGCGCGGCACGCGCGACGCTTCGACCAGCGGCTCGAAGTAGCCGGTGATCAGGCCCTCGCCGGCACCGTCGGGCGACTCGACCCGAAACGGCTGCAGCCGCTCCTGCAGCCAGGTACGAGTCGCCGCGTCGCTGAAGCCGACGGCACCGTCGACGCGCGCGCGTTCGCAGAGCGCGGCCCAGCCCGGCGGCGGGCGGTCGCATCCGCGCTGGAACGCCGACCAGAGCTCGGCGCTGCGGTCGCGCTCCCAGCCGGGCAGCTCGCTCCAGCTCGTTGGCATCCAGCGCGAGCGGGCGCGTGCGATCGGCTGCGTGGACGGCGTGGCATGGGCCGTGCCCGCGGGCGTCGCCGGCGTCGCTGGGATCGCCGTGCTGCCGGCCGATGCGGTCGGCTCCTTGGGATTGCGACTCTCGAGCGGTGCCGGCGCCTGCGTGGGCAGCGACGAGCAGGCCACGATCCCTAGAATTCCCGCGGCGAGCACGCTCGCGGTGCAACGGAAGGCGATCGACATGTGGCTCATTCTGCTGGAAGCGTTCGGTGCGCTCGCGGTGCTCGGGCTGATCGTCTGGTGGACGATGTTCTCGGGTCGGCGCAACGGCGAACGGAAGTGATCGATGGGGCGCGCCGATGGGCGCCAGATCAGAGCGGCCGCACCGTCCGCCTCAAGTGAATCGCCTTGTCGAAAGAGCGTCCTGATGCCGAGGCCGTGCCTCGCTTCAGGGGCCGACCCTTCAGTGCAGCGACGACGCGAGCGTCAGCCCGAACTCGCCGATCGGTGCCTCGAACGGATGGGCATCCTCGGTCATGCAGAAGAAGGTGCCGCGCATCGTGCCCTGCGGGGTCGCGAGCCGGGTCCAGCTGGTGTACTCGAAGCTCTCGCCGGGTTTCAAAATCGGCTGGTGGCCGACCACTGCGAGGCCGCGCACTTCCTCGACGTGGCCGTTCGAGTCGTTGATGATCCAGTGGCGCGCGATCAGCTGGCCGGTGATGTCACCGCTGTTGCGGATCGTCACCGTGTACGCGAACGCATACTGGCCGGCCTCGGTGTTCGATTGCTCGGGCAGGTGACGGACCGCCACGGCGCAGGTGAATTCGGGCTTCGGCATGCCGGCATTCTAGGGAAAGGGCATTCCGCCGATGGCCTTGCGGGACGTGGCCTTGTCGAGTGTGGCCCTGAGCCGTCGACGACCCCCACCTAGAATCCGCCGACCTCCGAGGCCGTTTTCGCATGCCGACCTACCGCATCGCTCCCAGCATCCTGTCGGCCGATTTCGCACGGCTCGGCGACGAGGTCCGTGACGTCATCGCGGCCGGCGCCGACTGGATCCATTTCGACGTGATGGACAACCACTACGTGCCGAACCTGACCGTCGGTCCGATGGTCTGCGAAGCGCTGCGGCCTCATGCGAAGCGGGCCGATGGCTCGCCGGTGCCGATCGACGTGCACCTGATGGTCGAGCCGGTCGATGCGCTTGCGCAGGCGTTCGCGAAGGCCGGCGCCGACATCATCAGCTTCCATCCGGAGGGCAGCACGCACGTCGACCGCACCTTGCAGGTGATCAAGGACGCCGGCTGCCAGGCGGGCCTCGTGTTCAACCCGGGCAGCTCGCTCGACGTGCTGGAATGGGTGATGGAGCGCCTCGATCTGGTGCTGGTGATGAGCGTGAACCCGGGCTTCGGCGGGCAGAGCTTCATCCCCGGTGCACTGAAGAAGATCGAGCGCATCCGTAAGCTGATCGACCGCAGCGGTCGCGACATACGGCTCGAGGTCGACGGCGGCATCAAGACCGACAACATCCGCGCGGTCGCCGATGCCGGCGCCGATACCTTCGTCGCCGGCAGCGCGATCTTCGGCCAGCCCGACTATGCGTCGGTGATCGACGCGATGCGCACGCGGCTGGCGGCGGCGTAGAGCCGGAGCGCCGCCGACCGCTTCTCGTCTGCGCGCCGGCCCGTCGATGACTGTCCCCCACGATCCCGTCAGCCGATCGGTCTCCGGCGTCGTGTCGGATCGGCGCGGGGCGGAAGCGCACGGCCATTCGCGCGAAGACGACCATTCGCACGCGCATGAGCATGAGGGCAAGCAGCGCGCGCACGAGCACGAGACCGGACACGGGCACGCGGGTGGACACGAACACCAAGTCGGGGACACGCACGGCCACACCGACCTCGACGAGCGTGCGCACGAGGCCCACGGCCATGCCGCGTCCCACCACGGCCACGCCCATGCGCACGGCCCGGTCGATCCCGCCGACTTCAACCGCGCGTTCGCGATCGGCATCGTCCTCAACCTCGCGTTCGTCGCCATCGAGGCGTTCTACGGCTGGAAAGTCAATTCGCTCGCGCTGCTCGCCGACGCCGGTCACAACCTGAGCGACGTCGCCGGCCTCGCCGTCGCCTGGGGCGGCGCGCTCGCCGCCGGCATGCGGCCCGACGCCCGCTACACCTATGGGCGCAAGAGGGCGTCGATCCTGGCAGCGTTCGCCAACGCGGTGTTGCTGCTGGTCGCGATGGGCTCGCTCGCGTGGGAGGCGCTCGGCCGGTTGCGGGTGCCGCAGCCGCCGGCCGATGGCGTCACCTTGATGGTCGTCGCGGGAATCGGGATCGTCGTCAACCTCGGCACCGCGCTGCTGTTCCTGCGCGGCCGCCACGGCGACCTCAATGTGCGCGGCGCGTTCCTGCACATGGCGGGCGACGCGCTGGTCTCGGCGGGCGTCGTCGTCACCGGCGCGCTCGCGCTCGGCTTCGGCTGGCCCTGGCTCGATCCGGTCGTGAGCCTCGTGATCGCGTTCGTCATCGTGCTCGGCACCTGGAGCCTGTTCCGGCAGTCGCTGCACCTGCTGTTCGACGGCGTGCCGGAAGGCATCGACCTCCATGCGGTGCGCCGCGAGCTCGAGGCGCTGCCCGGCGTCGATCGGGTCCACGACCTGCATGTCTGGGCCACCGGCACCACCGAGACGGCGCTGACCGCGCACCTGGTGATGCCGGACGTCCGCGCCGACGATCGCTTCCTGGAGGACGCGACCCGGCGGCTGCAGACGCGGTTTCGCATCGGCCACGTGACGCTGCAGGTCGTGCGCGAGCCGTTCATGGCGCTGTGCGCCGAGGCCGTGCCGCCGTCGGCGCCATCGGCGCCGGCGAACGAATCGGAGCGAACAGGGTCGATCCCATCATGAAGTTCAAGGACTACTACGCCACGCTCGGCGTCGAGCGCAGCGCGACGCAGGACGAGATCAAGAAGGCCTATCGCAAGCTGGCGCGCAAGTACCACCCGGACGTCAGCAAGCTGCCCGATGCCGAAGCGCGCTTCAAGGAGATCAACGAGGCGAACGAGGTGCTGCACGATCCGGAGAAGCGCGCTGCGTACGACCAGATGGGCGGCCAGTACCGCGCCGGCCAGGACTTCCAGCCGCCGCCCGACTGGGATGCCGGCTTCGAGTTTCGCGGTCGCGGCGACGAGGTCGGCGCGGCGCCCGACTTCGACGCAAGCGACTTCTTCGAGGCGATGTTCGGGCGCCAGGCGCGCCAGGCCGGTGGACGGGCGCGCGCCGGCCGTCAGGCGAGCGGCGAAGACCATCACGCCAAGGTCTTGATCGACCTCGAGGACGCCTACCGCGGCGCCCGCCGCAGCATCGCGCTGCGGGTGCCCGTGGTCGACCCGCAAGGCCATGTCGTGCTCGAGGAGCGCCACCTCGACGTCAACATCCCGAAGGGCATCCGGGCCGGGCAGCACCTGCGGCTGGCCGGGCAGGGCGGACCCGGGCTCGGCGGCGCGCCGGCCGGCGACCTGTTCCTCGAGATCGAGTTCAGCCCGCATCTGCGCTATCGCGTCGACGGTCGGGACGTCTACCTCGATCTGCCGCTGGCACCGTGGGAAGCGGCGCTCGGCGCGACCGTCGACGTGCCGACGCCCGAAGGCGAAGTGCAACTCACCGTGCCGCCCGGCTCGGCGGCCGGCCGCAAGCTCCGCTTGAAGGGCAAGGGCATCCCGAGCCAGCCACCCGGCGACCTCTACGCCGTTCTCTCGATCGCGCTGCCGGCAGCCGACACGCCGCACGCCCGGGAGGCCTACGCCGCGATGGCGAAGGCGTTCGAAGCTTTCCATCCACGCACCTGACGAAGCGAGGGCCCATGAAGACAGCAATCGAATCGGTGCTCGCCGGTCCGGTGGTCGAGGAAGAGATCCACCTGACCCTGGTCGAGTTGTGCCACGTCTGCAACGTGCCGGAGGACCAGGTCCGGCACTGGGTTGGCGAGGGCGTGCTCGAGCCGATGGGCGAGGCGCCGCACGAATGGCGCTTTGCCGGCGCTTCGCTGCGCCGGACCCGCGTCGCAACCCGGCTGGCGCGCGACTTCGAGCTCAACCCGCCGGGGGTCGCGCTCGCGCTCGACCTGCTCGACGAGATCGAGTCGCTGCGGGCGCATCTGCGCCGACTCGCGGGCGGGGGTGTGCGATGACGGCGTCGGGCGGGATGCTGAGACGCCGCATGAGATCGACTGCCTTGCGGGCATCGCGGCTTGTTATCGAAGTGCATGAACTTCGCAGCACACACACCGCTTGCGCTGCGCCGTTGACGGTGGCGCTGCTGCTGGCGGCCTGCGCCGGGCCGGGCGGTCCGATGTCGGGGTCTGCCGGATCGGTGGCGAGTCCGACTGGCCCGTCAGCACGCGCCATCGCTGCGCCGCTGGCGCGCGAGCGGATCGCCGAGATCGTCGCCAGTCCGGACCGCAGCGCGGCCGACCGCACCAACGACCAGCGGCGGAAGCCCGCCGACATGCTCGCGTTCATCGGCGTGCGCCCGGGCAGCACCGTGCTCGACCTGAGCGCCGGCGGCGGTTACACGACCGAGTTGCTCGCGCGCGCGGTCGGTCCTGCCGGCCACGTCTACGGGCAGAGCGCACCGCGCGACCCTGGCCGGGCCGGCCCCGCCGCGCCCGAGGGCGCCAATGCGCCGGTCGCCGCGGGTCCCGGTGCGGGGCGACCCGCCTCGGCGGCCGCCGGCTCGGCCGCGAGCGGATCGGCGGCAGCGTCCGCGCCGATCGTGGCCGGAGCGGCATCGACCTCGGGCAGCGCGGCACCTGCAGCGAGTGCGCCGACGGCGCCGCGCACATCCGCCACGGCGCTCGCCGAACGGGCGCGCAAGCCGGCGACGCCGAACATCACCGCAGTGGTCCAGCGCTTCGAGGATCCCGTCCCGGCCGCGCTCGCCGGCGGCGCCGTCGACCTCGCGACCTTGATGTTCAACTACCACGATCTCGGCCATCTCGGCGTCGACCGCGCGGCGATGAACGCGGCGGTCTTCCGCGCGCTGAAGCCGGGCGGCATCTACGTGATCGCCGACCACGCCGGCCGGCCGGGCACCGGCATTTCCGAATCCGGCACCCTGCACCGCGTCGAGGAGGCGTTCGTGCGCCGCGAGGTCGAGGCCGCTGGGTTCAGGTGGGTCGCTTCGGGCGACTTTTTGCGGAACCCGCAGGACCCGCGCGACCGGAACGTGCCGGAGCCGCCGCAGCCGAAGGACGAGTTCGTGCTGAAGTTCGTGAAGCCGGCGCCCGGCTCCTGACCGCCGCCGGCGGCGTAAAGGCGGCGAGCGCGGCCTCGAACAGTTCGCGGCGCTCCTTCGCGCCAGCCATCGCCGGCCCGTTGATGGCACGCGTGATGTCGTCGATGCGCTTCGCATCGGCGAGCGCGTTCAGCTTGGCGCTGTTCCAGAACCAGCCGGCGGTCAGGCAGGCATCGAGCGGCTGCAGCACGAGGTCGGGGTCGCCCACGTAGTCGCGCTGCAGGTCGGTCGCCGCCCGCGTGTAGTTGGTGCGGCCGGTCAGCTGGATGAGGCCGCGGCCGCGGTAGCGCCAGCCGTCGCCGCTCGCCTCGTCCTGGTTGCCGTTGCGATTCGCGTAGACGCGGTTCGCGAGCAGGCGCGGGTTGCAGGCCAGCGTCTGCGCGATCACCAGGTTCGGCACCTTCGACTTGAAGATCGCGCAGATGCGCTCGGGCTTCCGATAGAACAGGCTCTCCTCGAGCGTCGTGAAGTGCGTCGACTCGTGCGCGCACTGCGCCACGAACGCCGCCTGGCGCAGCGGCGTGTCGATCGCGAAGCGCGCGAACGTCGCCTGCAGCGGCCCTTCGAACTGGCGCGCCTGGGTCGGGTTGATGCCGGCGGCGACCAGGGCGGCGACGTTGATCGCGGGGCCGGCGGCAGTGCCGACCGCGTCCGCTAATTGCGGAGGCGTGTCGCGCAACACCGCACCGGCTTCGCGCGCGGCACTGACCGCCATTGACCGAGCCGCCTTGCCGGTGGCTGCACCGCCGACCGCCGTGGCATGGATCGGCAGGCTCGCTTCGGCCTTGATCTCCTTCAGCACCACGCTCGAGCGGATGTGGGTCACGCCGGGCAGCCGGAACGCGGTGTCGTGCAGGAACGCCTCGTAGGCCTTGATGTCGGTCGCCAGCACCTTGATGCTGTAGTCGGCGCCACCGGTCGTGCTGTAGCAGCTGATGATCTGCGGGCAGGCTGCGACCGCGCCTTCGAACTCGCGCACCAGCGCCTCCGTGTGCTGGCTCAGGTTGACCTCGGCCAGCACGCAGAGCTGCAGGCCGACGCTCTCGCGGTCGATCGACGCGCCGTAGCCGCGGATCACGCCGGCGGCTTCCATGTCCTTCACGCGCTTCCAGCACGGCGTCGCCGACAGGCCGACCTTGCTGGCCAGCTGCTGCACCGACTGGCGTGAGTCGCGTTGCAGCTCGGTCAGGATCTCGATGTCACGGCGGTCCAGAACGTACATGTCGCGGCTCCCGGAAAAGCGCTGATTTCGTTCTACGGACAGGCCCGAAAGGCCCCTCGAAAAGAATGCAAATCGCGGCGCCGACGCGTAGATTGCATCGATCGAATGCTCGCGGAGAAACTCCGATGACGCAAGCTCTCATGCGCACCGACTACCGTCTCGCCGACAGCCTCGAAGCGACCTCCGGCCAGGTCTTCCTGACCGGCACGCAGGCACTGATCCGCCTCGCGCTGATGCAGGCGGCGCGCGATGCCGAACACGGCGTCCGCAGCGCCGGCTTCATCAGCGGCTACCGCGGCTCGCCGCTCGGCATGGTCGACCAGGCCGCGTGGAAGGCGGCCGCGCTGCTCGAGACGAGCCGCGTCCGCTTCCTCCCTGCGATCAACGAAGAGCTCGGCGCGACCGCGGTGCTCGGGACCCAACGGGTCGAGTCCGATCCCGAGCGCACCGCCGACGGCGTGTTCGCGCTGTGGTACGGCAAAGGCCCGGGCGTCGACCGCGCCGGCGACGCGTTGAAGCACGGCAACGCCTACGGCTCGTCGCCGCACGGCGGCGTGCTGGTCATCGCCGGCGACGACCACGGCTGCGTCTCGTCGTCGATGCCGCACCAGAGTGATCTCGCGTTCCAGGCCTGGCAGATGCCGATCGTCGCGCCGGCGAGCGTCGCCGAGTACCTGTCGTTCGGGCTGTACGGCTGGGCAATGTCGCGCTTTTCCGGCAACTGGGTCGGCTTCACCGCGCTGTCGGAGGTGGTCGAGAGCGGCGGCACGGTCGACCTCGACGTCGTCGCGCGCGAAGCGGCGGCCTGGCAGTCGGCCGCCGAGGTCGAGCGGCTGACCGGCTTCGAGCGCCCGGCCGACGGCTTGCACTACCGCTGGCCCGACCTGCCGTCGCTGAAGATCGAGGAGCGCCTGCACGCGAAGCTCGATGCGGTGCGCGCCTTCGCCCGCATCAACTCGATCGACCGCGACGTCGTGCGAGCGCCGCACGCGTCGGTCGGCATCGTCACCTGCGGCAAGGCGCACCTCGATTTGCTCGAGGTGTTTCGCCGTCTCGACATCTCGCTCGACGCGCTCGGCGATGCCGGCGTGCGGTTCTACAAGGTCGGCCTGTCGTATCCGGTCGAGCCGACGCGGCTGCTCGTGTTCGCCGATGGGCTCGAGGAGATCCTCGTCGTCGAGGAGAAGGCCGGCGTCGTCGAAGGCCAGTTGCGCGACCTGCTCTACAACGCGCCGATCCGGCCGCGCATCGTCGGCAAGCAAGATGCAGCAGGCCGCCCGCTGGTGCCGGCGCTCGGCGAGCTGCGGCCGTCGCGGCTGATCGAGCTCGTCGCCGCGTGGCTCGCGGTGCGCTTCGGGCAGCTCGACCGCCGCTCGCTGGTCGTCGACTTCACGGTGCCGCAGCTGCTCAGCAACGAGAGCGATGCTGTCAAGCGGCTGCCGTATTTCTGCGCCGGCTGTCCGCACAGCACCTCGACCCGCGTGCCGGAAGGGTCGCGCGCGCAGGCCGGCATCGGCTGCCACTTCATGGCCTCGTGGATGGACCGCGACACCGCCGGCCTGATCCAGATGGGCGGCGAAGGCGTCGACTGGGTCTCGCATGCGCAGTTCACGAAGGTGCCGCACGTGTTCCAGAACCTCGGCGACGGCACCTACTATCACTCGGGCTACCTGGCGGTGCGTCAGGCGATCGCGGCGGGTACCTCGATCACCTACAAGGTTCTCTTCAACGACGCGGTCGCGATGACCGGCGGGCAGCCGGTCGACGGCATCATCTCGGTCGACGCGATCGCGCGCCAGGTCGAGGCCGAAGGCGCGAGGCAGGTCGTCGTCGTCAGCGACGACATCGCGAAGTACGACGCCATCAAGGGTCGCTTTCCCGTCGGCACCGAGTTCCACGATCGGGCCGTGCTCGACGCGGTGCAGCGGCGCCTGCGCGAGGTCAAGGGCGTGACGGTGCTGATCTACGAGCAGACCTGCGCGGCCGAGAAGCGGCGTCGTCGCAAGAAGGGCGAGCTGGTCGAGCCGACGCGCCGGCTCTTCATCAACGAGGCGGTCTGCGAGGGCTGCGGCGACTGCTCGGTGCAGTCGAACTGCATCGCGGTGCTGCCGCTCGAGACGAAGTTCGGGCGCAAGCGCAAGATCGATCAGTCGAGCTGCGACAAGGACTACTCGTGCGCGCACGGGTTCTGCCCGAGCTTCGTCGGCGTCAAGGGCGCGAGCCTGAAGAAGCGCATCGGCGCGCTGAGCGGCGCCGGCGCGGCGCGGCTCGACGAGCGCCTGCGCGCGCTGCCACTGCCGGCCGTGCACACGTGGACCGGGCCGTACGACTTGCTCGTCACCGGCGTCGGCGGCACCGGGGTCGTCACGGTCGGCGCGGTGATCGCGATGGCCGCGCACCTCGAAGGCAAGTCGGCCAGCGTGCTCGACTTCATGGGCTTCGCGCAGAAGGGCGGCTCGGTGCTGTCGTTCGTGCGGCTCGCCGAGCACGCGTCGGCGCTGAACCAGGTGCGCATCGACGCGCAGCAGGCCGACGCGGTGCTGGCTTGCGACATCGTCGTCGCGGCGACGCCGGAAGCGCTCGCGACCGTTCGGCACGGGCGCACGAGGGTGCTTGCGAACCTGCACGAGATCCCCGTCGCCGAATCGCTGAGCAACCCCGACGCCGACCTGCAGGTCGATAACTTGCTCGACAAGCTGCACTTCGCGGCCGGTGCCGATCGCGTCGAGACGCTCGACGCGCAGCTCCTCGCCGAGGACTTTCTCGGCGACTCGATCGTCTCGAACATCGTCGCGATGGGCTATGCATGGCAACGCGGCCTGGTGCCGGTCGGCTTGGCAGCGATGCGGCGCGCGATCGAGCTGAACGGCGTCGCGGTCGAGAACAACCTGAAGGCGTTCTCGCTCGGCCGGCTCGCCGCGGCCGACCCGGTCGCCTGCCGCGAGATGCTGCACGAGCCCGATCCGGCGACCTTGCACGCCGACGGCGTCGACCAGCTGATCGAGCGCGGCGTGCGGCACCTGACCACGTACCAGGACGCCCGCTATGCCGAGCGCTACCGCGCGCTCGTCGCGGCGACGCGAGCCGCCGAGTCCGCGCTGCCCGGGTCGGCCGGCGATTCGCCGCTGACGCGCGCGGTCGCAGTCCAGATGCGCCGACTGATGGCCTACAAGGACGAGTACGAGGTCGCCCGCCTCTATACCGACGGCGAGTTCGCGCGCCGCCTCGCCGACCAGTTCGA
>JBDSAB010000390.1:0-3831 GCA_039922395.1 Caldimonas sp. | reverse complement strand
GTGCAGCGCGGCGACCGCGTCAAGGGCCCGGTCAAGTCGATCACCGACTTCGGCGTGTTCGTCGGCTTGGCTGCTGGCATCGACGGCCTGGTCCACCTGTCCGACCTGTCCTGGCACGAGCCGGGCGAGGCAGCGGTGCGCAACTACAAGAAGGGCCAGGAAGTCGAGGCGATCGTGCTGGCCGTCGACGTCGACCGCGAGCGCATTTCGCTCGGCATCAAGCAGCTCGACTCTGATCCGTTCACCAGCTACACCTCGGTCAACGACCGCGGCATGACGGTGAGCGGCAAGGTCAAGACGGTCGATGCGCGCGGCGCCGAGATCCAGCTGAACGACGACGTCACCGGCTACCTGCGTGCCTCCGAGATCAGCCGCGACCGCGTCGAGGACGCCCGCAACGTGCTGAAGGAAGGCGACGAAGTCTCGGCGCTGATCATCAACGTCGACCGCAAGACGCGCTCGATCCAGTTGTCGATCAAGGCCAAGGACAACGCCGACAACCAGGAAGCGATGCAGCGTCTCTCGCAGTCGAGCGAGCGTGAGAACGCCGGCACGACCAGCCTGGGCGCCCTGCTGCGCGCGAAGCTCGACAACCAGAACAACAACAGCTGATCCGGCGACGGCACGGCAGCGCGTCAGATGACACGCTCCGACCTGGTGATCCAGCTTGCCGAGCGATTCGGCCAGCTGACCCATCGCGACACCGAGTTCGCGGTCAAGACGATCATCGATGCGATGTCGGTGGCGCTTGCGCGCGGGCATCGCATCGAGATCCGCGGCTTCGGCAGCTTCTCGATCAACCGCCGGCCGCCGCGCGTCGGGCGCAATCCGCGCTCCGGCGAACAGGTCGTGATCCCTGAAAAGCTGGTGCCCCATTTCAAGCCCGGCAAGGCGCTCCGCGAAGCGGTCGACGAGCTGCCGCTCGCAGCGTTGCCACCGTCGGCAACCAAGGTGGTGCTGCCCGACGCGTAGCCTGATCGCGCGGACCCCGCCGCTAGAATCGCCGCGGGAGTTTCGATGCGATTACTAGTCTGGCTGGTGCGCGCGGCCGTCTTCTTCACGTTGTTCGCGTTCGCGCTGAACAACCGCCAAGAGGCAACGATCCACTGGTTCTTCGAGCAGCAATGGCGGGCCCCGATGGTCATCATCGTGCTGGCTGCGTTCGCGCTCGGCTGCGCGTTCGGGATCTTCGCGATGGTGCCGAGCTGGTGGCGGCATCGGCGCCTGGCGCGCCATCGCAGCGACGCGACGATCAGCACCTTCGAGCCGCCGGCGATGACCGCGGCCACCGAGCCGCCGCTGCAACACCCGCCGCGCGATGGACTTTGACCTGCAGTGGTTGCTGTGGGGGCTTCCGCTGGCATTCGCATTGGGCTGGTTCGGCTCGCGCATGGATGTGCGGCAGTGGCGGCGTGAGCAGAAGGACTCGCCGAAGGTCTACTACAAGGGCCTGAACCTGCTGCTCAACGAGCAGCACGACAAGGCGATCGACGCCTTCATCGAGGCGGTCCAGCAGGACCCCGACACGTCCGATCTTCACTTCGCGCTCGGCAACCTGTTCCGGCGCCGCGGCGAGTACGAGCGCGCGGTGCGCGTCCACGAGCACCTGCTCAACCGAGCCGACCTGCCGAAGAGCGAGCGCGTCCGCGCCCAGTACGCGCTGGCCCAGGACTTCATGAAGGCCGGTCTGTTCGATCGCGCCGAGTCGGCCTATCGCGCGCTCGAAGGAACTCCCTTTGCCACCGAGGCGCGACTCGCGCTGCTGAGCCTGCTCGAGCGGTCGCGCGACTGGCGCGCCGCAATCGAGGTCGCGCTTCAGCTCGAACAGGCCGGCACAGCCTCCTTTGCCGGGAGGATCGCGCACTACTGGTGCGAGGTCGCGATCGAGGCCGACGCGAGCGGCCAGACGGAGACGGCCGACGATGCGATCGCGCACGCCCGCGAAGCCTCGCCGCTGGCGGCGCGACCGCTGATCGTCGCCGGCCAGCGTGCACTGCAGCGCAACGAGGCGGCCCAGGCGCTGCAGCTCTGGGGCGGCCTGATGGCGACTCAGCCGGCGGCGTTCAACCTCGTGGCGCGCGACTACGCGACGGCGGCCGCAACCGCCGGCGAGGCCGGTAGCGCACGCGAGCGCCTGCTCGGGCTGTACCGGCGCGCGCCGACGCTCGATCTGCTCGAAGCCATCGCGGCCCTCGATGCCGATGCATCCAACCGACGCACACGGCTTCTCGCCCACCTGCGCTCGCATCCGAGCCTGTCGGCTGCGCAGGCCCTGCTGCAGGATGGTGGCGCGGCGTTGCTCGGTGACGTCGAATCGACAGCCTTGCGCGACGCGGTGCAGCGGGCCGCGCGGCCGCTCCACCGCTACCGCTGCGCGGCCTGCGGATTCGAGGCCGAGCACTACTTCTGGCAGTGCCCTGGCTGCCTCGGCTGGGACACGTATCCTCCGCAACGGCTCGAAGACCTGTGATGAACGCTTTCCCGTCCCGCGAACAACTCGCCGCGGCCCGCGTCCTGGTCGTTGGCGATGCGATGCTCGACCGCTACTGGTTCGGCGCGGTCGATCGCATTTCGCCGGAGGCGCCGGTGCCGGTCGTGCGCGTCAACCCGAGCAAGGAACAGGAGCGGCTCGGCGGGGCCGCCAACGTGGCCTGGAATGTGAAGGCGCTCGGTGCCCATCCGAGCCTGCTCACCGCCATCGGTGACGACGAGCACGGCAAGCGCCTCGAGTCCCTTCTGGACCAGAAAGGCATCGAGACCCTCTTCTCCCGCGATCCGCGGCTGACGACGATCGTCAAGCTGCGCATCATCGGTCGATCGCAACAGCTTCTGCGCGTCGACTTCGAGGAGGAGCCGGATCACGAGGTCCTGATCGCGATGCAGAAGCACTACGCAAGCGCTCTTTCCGTCGCCAACGTCGTGCTCTTCTCCGACTACGGCAAGGGCGGCCTGACCCACATCCCGACCATGATTCGCACGGCGCGCGAAAGCGGACGGCCTGTACTCATCGACCCCAAAGGCAGCGACTACGGTCGCTATGCAGGGGCCACCGTGATCACGCCGAATCGCGCCGAGTTGGCGCAGACGATCGGCGCGTGGAGCAGCGAGGCGCAACTCCACGAGCGCGTCCAGGCGCTGCGCGAGTCCCTGGATCTCGACGCGGTGCTGCTGACCCGCTCCGAGGACGGCATGTCGCTATTCGACGCGGCCGGCCATGTGCGAGTGCCTGCGGAGGCACGCGAGGTGTTCGACGTGACCGGCGCGGGCGACACGGTCATCGCGACGCTCGCGGCGATGCTGGCGTGCGGCCTCGACCTGCGCACCGCATTGCCGATCGCGAACCGCGCTGGCGGCATCGTCGTCGGCAAGTTCGGGACTGCGAGCGTGACCTACGACGAGCTGTTCGCGTGAGCGCGGCGAAAATGGACTTCACGTTCGCAGGTCGCTGCTCACCTATCTTCAAACGCAGGCGCCACCTGTCCCTTCACCCATTCATTCAGGCATCGAGATGAAAGTCGTCGTCACCGGAGCGGCCGGCATGATCGGCAGCAACCTCGTACAGGGATTGAACGCACTCGGCATCGACGACGTGATCGCGGTCGACGACCTGACCGACGGCCCGAAGTACCGCAACCTCCTCGGCGCCCGCCTCAGCGACTACTTCGACCGCAGCGAGTTCTACGGACGGTTCGCGCGTGCCGAGCTCGGCCGCATCGACGCGGTGTTCCACGAGGGCGCCTGCTCCGACACGATGGAGCACAACGGCCGCTTCATGCTCGACAGCAACTACCGCTGCTCGAAGGACCTGCTCGACGCCTGCCAGGCGCAGGG
>JBDSAB010000389.1:0-6991 GCA_039922395.1 Caldimonas sp. | reverse complement strand
GCGACGTACGCGATCGACGCGACCATCATCAGCACGCACATCGAGGCCAGGCCGTTGAAGCCGTCGATGATGTTGATGGCGTTCGCGACGCCAGTGACGACCAGGATCGTCAGCGCGATCGCGAATGGCGTGATCGTGATGAGATGGTCGACACCAGGAATCGTGGTGCGATGGATGACGCCACCGAGCAGATAGATGGCGAGGCCGGCTGAAACCGCTGTGAAGAAGAGGCGCCGACGCGGCGAAACGCTCTTCGTCAGGTCTTCGGCAAGGCCAAACGTGAAAGTTGGAAGACCAGAGACGATCAGCAGCCAGATTTCATGCCGATCGGCCTCGCCGGAGAGCTGGGCCAGGAGGGCGCCCGCCAGGATGGCCACGAACACCGCGATACCGCCGATCCGCGGTACCGGCCGAAAGTGAAACTTCTGCGGACCGTCGAGGTCGTGGTCGGCTGAGCGATGCCCATGTCGCTCCGCGGAGTGGATGACGAGCAGAGCCGCCAGCAGCGAGGCCAAAAAGCTGATGACGAGAAACGGCATACGGCGGGCAGTTTAGCGGCCGGGGAGGCACCAAAGCCGTCCGACGGCGGGCGACGGGTACCATCGCCCGTCGCTCAGCAAGGAGGAGCTCGCCATGTCGCTGCCGGAAGCCCGCAAGGGGCTTTTCAAGTCGCTCGCCGAAGCCGTGTTTGGCGCCGAAGCCAAGCTGGCGGCAGCCTGGGCGGCCGGCGCGCATCGTCGCTTGTTCAAGGCCCAATGGGCCCTGAAGCCCGAACCCGAATGGTTCGACCATCGACTCGACCTGTATTGGCAGTGGCTTGCCGATCGCAATCCGCTCTGGTTGGAACGCGGCGTCTTCGGGAGCTTGGCGCTGAAGGGCGGGGACGTGCTGGAGCTGGCCTGCGGCGACGGGTTCAATGCCCGCAACTTCTATTCGCTCAGATCGCGGCGTGTCATCGCTTGCGACTTCGATCCGACCGCGGTCTCGGCCGCGCAGCAAAACAATCCCGCACCCAACGTCGAGTTCCGGTTGGCGGACATCCGGACCCAGATGCCGCAGGGGCAGTTCGAGAACATCGTCTGGGACGCGGCGATCGAGCACTTCACGCCCGACGAGATCGCCTCGATCATGGCGAACATCAAGGCGCGGCTCGCACCAGGCGGCGTGCTGTCGGGCTATACGCTCGTCGAGGTGCAGGGCGGTGCGAAGCACCTGCAGGCGCATGAGTACGAGTTCCGCGACATGCAGGACCTGCATCGCTTCCTGGCGCCGCACTTTTCGACGGTGAAGGTCTTCGAGACGGTGTATGCCTCCCGGCACAACCTGTATTTCTGGGCATCCGACGGCGCCATCCCGTTTGCCCCCGATTGGCCCCATCAATACCCGCGGCCGACCGTCTGACGTCAAGCTTCCGGTGCACCGATCTTCCGGCGCGTCCAGAACTGGGCCACCTTGCTGGCGTTCTTCAGCATCAGGGTGGAGACGCCGCCGAGTCGGTGCTTGCGCATGATGTCGAGGTCTTCCCGGGACTTCGTGACGATCGTCCGGAACGATCGATTGCTGACCCCGCCCATGCGCATGCAGACGAGGACACGCGGCAAGTACACCGCGCGAATGCCAGCCACGAACAGAAAGCGCACGAGCGAATCGTAGTCGGCAGCGATCCGGTAGCGGGTATCAAAGGCGCCCAGTTGCTGGTACACGGAGCGTCTCGCATAGAAGGTGGGATGCGGCGGCATCCATCCTTGCATGAGGCGGTTCCGCGAGGCCTCGCCGGCGCGCCAATAGCGGATCACCCGGCTCGGATCGAGGCGGTCGACGTACACGAGATCGCCGTAGACGGCGTCGACCGCCGGGTCTGCGAAAGCGGCGGCGATCGTCGCCAGCGTGTCGGTCTCCGCATAGACGTCGTCGGCGTGCAGGAAGCCGACGACGTCGCCGGTCGATCGCGCGATGCCTTTGTTGAGAGCGTCGTAAATGCCATGGTCTGGCTCGCTCACGAAGCCTGCCAGAGCAGACCGGTGCTGCTCGACGATCGCCTGGGTGCCATCGTCCGATCCGCCGTCGATCACCCAGTGCTCGATGTCCGGATGGGTCTGCTGGGCGACCGACCGGAGACTGTCTTCCAACGTCTGCGCGGCGTTGTAGGTGGCGGTGACGACGCTGATCTTCATCGGGCGACCCGACCCTGCAAGCGATCGCGTCCAGCCCGCCCGATCAGCCCGCGGACGAGATCGAACCGCCAACGAAGCCGCGTCGGCCAGCTCGCTCGCGACGGTTCCGCGGTCGACGAGGCGTTCGCACCGTGCCGCCGGTACAAAACGAGGACCTGCGGCACGAAAACGACGCGGCCGAAGGCGTCTGCCACGAGGCCGAGCCACCAGTCGTGCATCGGCACCCGATCGGGAAAAGGCAGGGCCCGACGCAACAGGTGCCGGCGCATTGCGATGCAGCAGCCGAGGTAGCTGTTGCGCACCAGGTTTCGGGCCAGCCCCGGGCCCGATCGCCGGAGCGCGAAGAAGGACGGGTGGATGATCGCCAGTGCCTCGTCGGTCACATGGCAATCGCAGACCGCGAGGTCGGCGTCGCGCAACGCGTGCAGCATCACGTCGACCTTGCCGGGCAGCCACACGTCGTCCTGGTCGGCTAGGAAGATGAAGTCGCCGCGTGCCCGAGACAGCAGCGATTCGTAGTTGTGGATCAGCCCCCGTCGCGGCCCTTCGAGCCATTGCACTCGCGGGTCCAGGCATCCACGCACGACCTCCGCCGTGTCGTCGGTCGAGCCGTCGTCGGACACCAGCACCTCCGAGACTTGCTGCGAGGCGAGTATCGACGCCAGCTGTGCGCCGATGTAGGGCCCGCCGTTGAAGGTCGGGATGCAGACCGATATCAACGCAACCGCCTCAGCAGCGCCTTTGCGCGCCGGTAGGTCGGGTGCGCGGTCAGCACCATCATCAGCTTGGCACGACTTGCTCGCCCGAGCAGATAGTCGATGGCCAGCTTCTGGCTCAACGTCTGCGCGCCGGCCGACACGCCGCCGACGTCGATGACCGCGAGTGCGATGTCGGTGCACCGGCAAAGCACCGAGCCGGAATCCACCAACGTCATGAAGAACAGGTAGTCGGCCGTCGTGAAGCCGCGGACGCTGATGTATTCGCCGAACCGCCTGTGCAGCGAGCGGCTGTAAAGAATCGATTGGTGGTTGAACAGGCCGTCGTCGAGCGACGGGCGGCGCTGGACTCGGCCGCCGGCTCGCTCATCGCGAATCCAGCCGGCGAAGAGGACCTGCTCGATGCCGTCGATCAGCTCGCGCGCCGCGGCCGACAGGGCGCCGCTGCCGGCAAACGTGTCGCCGCAGTTCATGAACAGCAGGAACTCGCCGGACGCCAGCGCAACGCCCTTGTTCATCGCGTCGTAGATGCCGCGGTCTGGCGCCGACACGAAGACATCGATCGCATCCGCATAGCGCTCGACGATCGCCTGCGTGCCGTCGCCGGAGCCGCCGTCGACGACCACCACCTCGACGGCAGCATGGTCCTGCGCCAGGATCGAATCGAGGGTGCGCGCGATGTGGGCCGCGCCGTTGAAGACCACCGTGACGACGCTGATCGTCGGTCTCGGGCGTGTCGCCTCCTCGACGGCGGTTTCAGCCATGGCTCGATGCCCTGGAGATGCTGTGCGAGGTGGTCGCCGTCGGCAGCGTCGGAGCTTCGCATGCGCCTCCGTACCAGTCCTGGAGCCGTCGGCCGACGCTCTTCGCCTCGTCGAGTGTCAGGTGCACGCCATCGATCGTGCTGATCGTCGCGGCGGCCGCGAACTGGTCGGCGGTGAGCAGACGATGGGACGGGAATGCGGCGACGAAGGCGGCGCGGATCTGCAGTGCACGCGGCGTTCCCTCGAGGCTCGGGTGGATCGGCAGCTCGAAGAAGACGACGCGGCTGCCGGCGCCTTCGAGGCGCCGCACCTGCGCCTTCAAGGCGGCGAGATTCGCCGCCAGCTCGCCCGGCGGGATCGGGTGCGCATAGACGTCGCGCTGAACATCAAGGGCCTGGCGCAGGACGGTCGCGTCGGCGCCGCGCGGTGCGGGAGACTTGAAGCGCGCGAGCGCGCTGAACAGCAGGTTGACCGGCATGTTGCGGGTCGCCAGTGCCGGAATCCAGCGCGGCAGCGCGCGCGTTCCTTCGTCGACCAGCCGCGCGTTCACGCCGCGCTCGGGGACGTTCGTCTCGATGAACACCTGCTTCGGTGTCGCGTCCGCTTTCGCGAGCACCGCGAGGCCCGTCAGCGCCGACTCGCCGCCAAGCGCGAGGTTGTAGGCACAGCCGGTGCCGATCTCCTCGCCGAGGCGCTCGCTCATCGAGCTGCCGACCAGCACGACGGCGGGCCGGCCCGGATCGCGCATGAAGGTCTCGATGACGTGGCGGTTCTGCTGGTCTCCGCTCTGCAGGCGCACGTCGCGCGGCCGCGGACCGTACGCGACGAAGGCCGAGTACAGGCACAGCAGCACCGCGGCGACGGCGAGTGGGACCCTCATCGTCAGAACTGGAAGTAGATGAACGGCGTCGACGGTCCGGCGCTCGTGACGATCAGGAACAGCATGACCCCGTACAACGCTTCCTTCGCCAGCGCGGGAATGCGCGTGCGCCGCAGGCTCGCGAGGTGATACAGCGCGACGGCGGATGCATAGAGCAGGACCAGCAGCGCCATCCCGGTCGATACGCCGCTCGCCGGGTTGACGACCATCGCGCGCAGGTACAGCAGGGCTTGGCCGAACTCCTGCAGCTTGAAGAACAGCCAGCCGATGCTGACGAATGCGAACACCAGCAGCATGCGCAGGCCGACGATGCCGCGCTGGCTCGTCCGCATGAACTGGCTGCCGAGCCAGCGCCGCTCGAGCGCGAGCCCGGCGCCGTGCCAGAGCCCCCACACCGCGAAGCTCCAGGCCGCGCCATGCCAGAGGCCGCCGAGCAGCATCACGATCAGCAGGTTGACGTAGGTGCGGGCCGGGCCCTTCTGGCTGCCGCCGAGCGGGATGTAGAGGTAGTCGCGCAGCCAGCTCGACAGCGAGATGTGCCAGCGCCGCCAGAAGTCGGCGATCGAAGTCGCCACGTACGGGAAGTTGAAGTTGTCGGGCAGCCGGTAGCCGAGCAGCCGGGCGAGGCCGATCGCGATCAGCGAGTAGCCGGCGAAGTCGGCGAAGATCTGCGCCGAGTAGCCGAGCAGCATCAGCCACAGGTCGATCGACGAACGCCACTGGAAGTACGGGTAGGCGATCCAGATGGTCTGGCTGCTGAGGTTGTCGGCGATCACCGACTTCAGGAAGAAGCCGAGCACGAGCAGCCGAAAGCACGCGGCGAAGTCGATGTCGGCGAACCGCTTGGCGGTGACCTGGGGCATGAAGTCGCGGGCCTTGATGATCGGGCCGGCGATCAGCTGCGGAAAGAACGCGAGGTACAGCAAGGTGTCGGTCAGGTAGTGCGCCGTCGATCGTGCGGCGTCGCGCGCGATCGCGGTGTTGCCGCGGTAGACGTCGACCAACAGGCTGATGCCGTGGAACGTGTAGAACGAGATGCCGATCGGCAGCGGCGCGAGCAGCAGCCACTCGCCCAGCGACTGCGCGCTGTGCGGCGCGGCGGCGGCCGCCGCCGGCAGGAACAGGAACTTGTACTTGAAGAAGCCGAGCAGGCCCAGGTTCGCGGCGACGCCCAGTGTCGCCAGCCAGCGGGCACGGCGCGCGTCGCGGGCGACCAGCACGGCATGGCTCGACAGGCCGGTGATCAGCCACGAGCCCAGGAAGACGCCGAGGATCGCCGGCGCTTCCCACGCGTAGAAGAACAACGAGGCCAGCACCAGCAGGGCGACCTGCAGGCGACCGTTGCGCAGCGCATAGTAGAGCGCGAACGTGAGCGCGAAGAAGACGAAGAAGACAGGGTCGGTGTAGTTCATCGCGCCGGCGCGCGCCCTGCGCTTCGCATCGTGGCGGGCCTTCGCGTCAAAGGACGAAGCCGCGCAGCATCGCCGCCGCCGACAGCAGGTTGCCCGAGTCGCTCGTGGCCGCGAAGCTCGCGACCTTGTAGGCGAAGAGCACATTCAGCACGACGAGCAGCGGCATGCCGGCCCTTCGCCACAGCATCTGGTAAGCGATCAGCCCCGGCGCGACCGAGTGCACGATCAGGGTCGCGCGCAGCGAAGCCAGCGGGATCGGCAGCAGCGCGAAGTGCACGAGCGCGGTCAGCCACGGAATGGCGAGCCACGGGGCGGTCGCCCGGTCGATCCGGAACCGGTTCGACACGAGCGCGACCAGTGAGACCGCGCCGAGCAGGCCGATCATGCGCAGCGAGGCGAGGTCGGAATCGGTGAACTCCTGCGTGTTGTCAACGTAGTAGATGAGCTTTTCGGCGATCGCCGGCGGGACCAGGTCGAAGGCCGAGACGAGCTGCCAGAACGTGACGCGGAAGGCGAACGCCAGCACGACGATCGCGATCCATCCGGTCGGCCCGCGGCGGGCGAGGACATAGATGGCGTAGAACGGCAGCGCGGTCAGGTGGAACGTCGTGGCGAGCGCCACGAAGAGCCAGCGCCGCGAGCGGCCGTGCGCCGAGAACGCGAACAGCAGCACGATCAGCGACATGAACTGGCGTGTCAGCTGGGTTGAGAAGTAGAGGTTGAGCATCAGGATGCAGACCCCCATCAGTGCGGGATCGCGCCAGCCCCGCTCGACGTAGAACGCCTTCTCGACCCACGCCAGCATGAGCAGCGAGCTGGTCAGCGCCAGGCAGAACATCAGCCCGTTGACCGACAGCGGCGGCAGCAGCAGCGCATAGAGGCCGCACAGCAGCGGCAGCGCGACCTCGAAGCCGCCGCCGAAGGCGCCGAGGTATTCGAGCCGCCCCGCCGCCAGCTCCTGGTAGACGTCGTAGTAGACGTCGATGTCGTTCGATGCGTCCGGGTCGAGCGGCCGCGCGCCCATCATCATCGAGAACGCCAGCGC
>JBDSAB010000388.1:0-15232 GCA_039922395.1 Caldimonas sp. | reverse complement strand
TGCGGCGACTCGTTGCGGGATCACGCAGCCGCGGATTAACGATCTGTTGCGCGGGCGCGTGTCACGCTTTTCGATCGATGCGCTGGTGAACATTGCAACGGCTCTCGGGCGCACCGTGCACTTCGAGCTGCAGGTGGCACGAGGTCGCCGTGCGGTGACTCAACGGGGCTCAGGACATCCCGCCAGCGCCGCCCTCTGATTCGCGCCGAAAGTTGAAACGGAATGTGACAGCTTTGCGGACGGCTGCGGATCGCTGCGGAACTCTCGGAATCTTGGCGGACGCCAACCGAGCAAATCCGATCACGTAGAGGGGGCTACCAAGACGCGGAACGCAGCGGCAGGATGCGTTCATGCGCATGCCCTGGATCAAATCGACCACAGAGCAGTTCGACCTCATCGACGAGGCCAATGCGGAGCTATGTGAAGGCCTCGTCTCGAACGTTGCCGATCGGAGCCCCGACCCTCGGACGCGCGCTGCCAGCTCTGCGCTGGAGCTCGATGCGCTCGCAGCCCAAGGCCTCCCTCTGCTGGTGGCCGTCGATTGCCTCGAGGAAGATCCGGACAACCCGCGAACCGAGTTTCCGGATGAGGAAGTCGCCGAGCTCGCCCAAGACATCGCGGTACGCGGAATCCTCCAACCCATCGTTGTGTGCCGTGCTGTTGAAGCCGGTCGCTACCGCATCCTCTTCGGCGCGAAGCGCCTGCGCGCGGCCAAACGGGCGGGGCTCGAAGCCGTCCCGGTCGTCATCGGCTCAGAGACTCACGACGTCTACGCCCAAGTTGCCGAAAACCAGAAGCGTCATGGCTTGACGCCTCTCGATCTGGCCAGGTTCATGCGCTCGCGCGCGGAGGCCGGCGACTCCAACGCGGAAATCGCCAAGCGAATGGGCATCGACCTGACGAGCGTCGCACACCACCTCGCGCTCCTGACGCTGCCTCCCGAGCTAGACGAAGCCCTTCGCAGCGGGCGTTGTACTTCACCCCGGACTCTCTACGAGCTCGCCAAGCTTCAAAGGACAAAGCCTGAGCGAATCAAGGCGATCGTGGCCGGCGAATGCGAGATCACTCGCCGTGCGGTGAATTCTCTGAAAGGAGCTCCTCGACCACCGCGCGCTGCGCCACGCAAAGCGGCCGCCTCGCGCCCTCCGACCTCCCTCGTTGACCAAGCGAACGATCTGTGTGCACGCCTAGAGTCACTCGTCGGCCGCATGACAAAGTCCGGGGCTTTGGTCCCGTCGGACGAGCTAGCGGCCCTACGGCGCCGGCTGACTCGGCTCGGTAGCGAGTAGTCGACGCAGCCGGTTCTCGACTCTTCGAGAGGCAGCTTTCGCCGAATGACCGGCACAAGTCCAATTGCTTTCCCGACTTCCCATGCCAGCCGCGACTCGCGAGTGCTTCACTGTTGACCTGCGCGGCCTGCGTGCTGCGCTCGCCGCGCGTGCGGCTCGTGACAATTTGACCGAATCAGACGTATTGCGGTGCGCCCTTGCGAAGGCGCTCGGCACCGACGTGGCTCTTCTCCCGGAGCCCCCTGACGACTGCACCGCTGCGCACTTCTGTGCGCCTCCATTGAAGTTGTCTGCCCGGCTGGTGCGACCTGCTGCGATTCGGCTGGACCAGAGCGCCCGCGCGGCCGGCCTCTCGCGCGGCGCCTACCTGGAGCGGTTGATCCGGGGCGCACCACCCGTCGCGTCCTCGGCCGATCGCGCTGCGCTGTTCACCGCACTGAACAAGTCGTCCGAGGAGCTCGCCGTTATGAGCCGGGACATCAACCATCTGACGCAGCTCTTGCGTCAAGGCTCGGTGCAGGCAGCCAAGGCTTACGCGGTGCGTCACGAAACGCTGGATCGCGACGTGCGCTCGCACTTGGCGCTGGCGGCGGCCGTGCTCGCCGATCTGTCGGCCATGCGCAGCCCACTCGGCCGCCGCAGGAGTCCGCCATGAGCTCGAGCCCCGCGATCGACGGCCTGCTCGTCCAATGGGGGGAGCGTCTCTTCTACCCCGGCAATCGGATCGTCAGGAGCCGAACGCCGCGGCTCGGCCCCTTCTCCAGCAGGGCCGACGCGATCCGCAGCCGGATCGAATCGACCGTGCGGCGGGCACCCCAGGTCATGGTCAAGGTGACGGGGGGCGGGCGCGGCATGAAAGCCATCGCAGCACACTTCCGCTACATCAGCAAAAACGGCCAGCTCCAAATCCAGGACGATCGCGGCATCGTCGAGCAGGGCAGGGATGTCCTCGCAGACATCGAGCGCCAGTGGCGCTACGGCGGCGCCTACATCGACGACGTCGGGCATCGCCGCGAGACGTTCAACGTCATGCTGTCGATGCCGAAGGGGACGGATCCGCTCATTCTCCAGAAGACCGCGCGTGAATTCGCGAAGATCGAATTCACCGATCACCGCTACGTCATGGTGCTGCACACCCACCAAGCCAACCCGCACGTGCACCTGAGCGTGAAGGCCGAGTCCAAGCACGGCGAGCGGCTGAATCCAAGGAAGGCCGACCTCCATCGCTGGCGCGAGACGTTCGCCGAACGGCTGCGCGAGTGGGGTATCGATGCGGAGGCGACGCGGCAAGCCGTCCGCGGCGCCGTTCGCAACTACCCACAACTCTGGCGCAAGAAGGCAGCGGAGGAGGGCAGAGCGCGCGTAGCGCGACCGGAGCGCAAGGTCGGCGATGTAGCCCTTGCAAGTCGCAGGAGTGCTGGCCAGGCCTGGGGAGCCATCGCCACGGCTTTGCGTGCATCGACTGATCCGAAGGATCAACGGCTCGCTCAGGACATCGAGCGATTCGTGACTGGGCGCGCCCTCAACCGACCAGTAGTCAAGGAGCAGACGAGGCTGCCGCAAGAACCACGACAAGATATCGGCTGGACTCGGTGAAGCAGGTCTGCGACATGCGAGACGGTTGAGATTCGGCACTCGCGGACCTCACGCGTCCGAACGTCTGACCGGCAGCGGTTGCCGTCGGTGATAGCCGCGCGCTGAACTCACGCTCTCGGGCCAGGAGCAGCCGCTGGCGAGCGTCCGGCTTCAGCGCGCCGTAGCCTTTCGCGGCCCGACTGTTTGCGGGCCAGTGCACAGTGAATGCGCTCAATGGAAGCGCCCGACACGTGGTGACCCACAAGGTCGTGGCCAACGCACTGGTTGGACGGATGACCCATTCATGTAGAAACCGGTGATGGTTCGGTGAGGACATTGCAGGGGAGTGGCCCAAGACTGCTTGGCGCGCTGCGGTCGCGGCGCGGTCCCTTCCCAACCCCGACGGAGCATCACGATGCAACACTCCCGACGCAATGCGTTCAAGATCCTTGGCCTTGCCCTAACCCTCACCGGCCTGGGCACGCCCGCCGCCGCACATGGCGATGACGATGACGACGGATTCCGTGCTGGCCGCGTCTTCACCAGCACCAATGCGGTGTCTGGCAACGAGCTGCTGATCTATGGGGCAACGCGTAGCGGTTCGCTCACGCTGGAAGCCCGGCTGGCCACACAAGGTCATGGCACCGGTACCGGCCTCGGTAACCAGGGCGCGGTGACGCTCAGCGGCAATGGCCGATTCCTGTTCGTCGTGAATGCGTTGAGCAACAGCGTGTCTACTTTCGCGATCCGACGCAACGGCCTGGACCTGCGCTCTACCGTGCCCTCCGGCGGCCAGCGGCCGATCAGCGTGACCGAGCGCGACGGTGTGGTCTATGTGCTCAACGCCGAAGGTGCAGGCAACGTCACGGGCTTCCGCAACGCCGCCGGCAACCTGCAACCCTTGTCGGGCAGTACGCAGCCGCTCTCCGCGGCCGGCGGCACCGGACCGGCACAGGTCGGTTTCAGCACGGACGGTGACGTGCTGCTCGTCACCGAGAAGGCCACCAACAAGCTCACAAGCTATCGGGTGCGCCGCGATGGCCGCATCGATGCGCCGGTCGTGACCGCGTCGTCGGGCATCACGCCGTTCGGCTTCGCCTTCGATCGCCGCGGCCATGCCCTGGTGTCCGAGGCCTTCGGCGGCGCCGCCAATGCCAGCGCCGTGTCGTCGTATGGTTTCGAGGACTGGGGGCCCGCCAAGCCGGTCGTGATCAGCGCCTCCGTCGCCGACACGCAATCCGCCGCCTGCTGGGTCGTCACGACGCCCGACGGCCGGTACGCCTACGTCACGAACACCGGCAGCGGCACGATCAGCAGCTACAGCATCCAGAAGTCGGGCAAGCTGACCCTGGCGCAGGGTATCGCGGCAACCTCGGGCGCCGGTCCGATCGACGCGGCGATATCGGCCGAGGGGCGCGGCCTGTTCGTATTGAATGCGGGCAGCAACAGCATCACTTCCTTTGCCATTGCCCGTGACGGCTCGCTGACGGCCTCGGGCGGGGTGACGGGCCTGCCCGCAGGCTCGACAGGTCTCGCCGCAAACTGACCGGGGTGTGAACTCGACGCCTGGAGTCCGGAGATCCTCCGGACTCCAGGCTCGTGAATTCAGGTCGCCTGGGGCAGCAGGAACTCGAAGCGAGTGCCACGCGTGAGCTCCGAGTGCACGCGCACCACGCTGCCGTGCAGCTCCAGGATGCGCTTTACGATCGCCAGGCCCAGCCCCGAACTGGTCGACGCGCCGGACTCCGCGGCGTCGGCTGCCTGCCAGTAGCGCTCGAAGATGTGGGGCAGGTGCCTCGTCTCGATGCCACGGCCGGTGTCGCTCACGCTGATCTGCATGAATGCGCCGCGGTCTTCGATGGCCAGAACCACGGTGCCGCCCGAAGCCGTGTAGCGCAGCGCGTTGTCGATCAAGTTCTGCAGCACGCGCTCGATCATGGCGATGTCGGCCAGCACCTTGGCCTGCAGGTGGCTGCCGGCCGACAGACTGAGCGACACGCCACGCCGCTCCGCCGCGAGCCGGTAGTTCTGCACCACGTCCTGCAGCAATTCCGCCAAGCAGAACACCTCCTGCCGGGGCTCGACCCGGCCCGCGTCGAGCTTGGACAGCTCGAACAGGTCGGCAATGCGCTTGCCCAGCAGATCGACATGACGGAGCGCGGTGCGCAGGTGGATGGCGCGCGTCGGCGCGTCGATCGCCTCGCCGCGCAACAGGACCGTCTCGACATAGCCCTGGATGCTGGACAAGGGCGTGCGCAGGTCGTGGGAGATGTTGCTGACCAGCTCGCGGCGCTGTCGGTCGCTGTCTTCGAGCCGCTGGAACTGCTGTGCGATGCGTTGCCGCATGGACTGCACCGCAGTGCGCAACACGCCGATCTCGTCGCCGGACTCGGTCAGGCTGATCACATTGCCATCGCCGCGGAACGACCTCAGCTCGTCGGTGAGTTGCCTCAGCGGGCGGGTCAGATGCCTCCAGGCGAGCCACAGCACGGCCACCGCCGACAACGTGGAGAGCACGGCACCGACTGCCATCGCACGCAGCGCGCCGGAGTTGCCAAGGCTCGCTGCGACGCCCTGGGCCGTGCTGCCGTTGAGCACGACGTACAGATAGCCCATGCCGCTGCCGGGCGGCGCGATGGCCGACACCGAAAACGTATTGAGGCGGGCCGGGTTGCGCGGGTCGGTGCCGAGCACCGGCATCAACACGCTGGCATCGTTCTCGGCACGCAGCAAGCGGCGCATCGGCGCCATGTCGACTTGCACGCCCACAGGGTCGGATCCCCGCAGTCCTTCCAGCGCGTGGGCCAGAACACGGCCGTTGGCGTCCAGCAGATACAACTCGACCGACGGGTTGATCGCCATCACGTGCAGGGCCAGTTCCTTCATCAGGCCCTTGTCCGGCTGGCCTTCGGGGCTGATCAGGCCGGGCGGCTGATGCTCGACGACATAGCGCGCCAGCCCGAGGTTCATACGCTGGCCGGCTTCGAGAGCCGCCTGCGCGCTGTAGTGCTGCAGCTGGAGGTACATCACCGCCCCCAGGCCCAGCAACAGCGGCGCAGCCACGAGCCCCGCGCGCACGTGCAGCCGACGCCACACCGCGCCCCCATTCTGCTTCTGAGCCGGCCTCACGGTGTCACCTCGAAACGATAGCCCACGCCCCACACCGTGTGGATGAAGGCAGCTTCCGCGCGCTCGTCTCCGAGCTTACTGCGCAGCCGGTTGATGTGGCTGTTGACCGTGTGGTCGTAGCCATCGTGGCCCCGGCCCCAGACGTCGTCCAGCAGCTCCGTTCGAGTGAACACACGGCCGGGATGCTGGACGAAATGCCAGAGCAAGTCGAACTCGCGCGGGGTGAGCACGAGCTCGGTGCCGGCCAGCCAAACACGGCGCTGCAAGCGGTCCACGCGAAGGCGGCCTTGTTCGACGAACGGAGCCTTCTGCGCCGCTGCCTCGGCTTGGCGCGCGGCGGTGACCGCCGAGCGGCGCAACAACGCCTTCACACGCGCCTGCAGTTCGAGCACGCTGAAGGGCTTGGTGAGGTAGTCGTCGGCTCCCAGCTCGAGGCCGAGCACGCGGTCGAGCTCGCCGCCGCGCGCCGTGAGCATGAGGATCGGTACGTGGGTGGTTTGCGCACGAACTTCGCGACACAGATCCAGGCCATTCAGCCCGGGCAGGCGGATGTCGAGCACGATGGCATCCCAGGGCTGGCGCAGCGCCAGTTGCAGTCCGCCGGGGCCGTCGCTGGCCAAAGTGATTTGGGCCGGCAGGTCGGCCAGATGCAACGCGATCAGTTCGGCAATGTCGCGCTCGTCTTCGATCACAAGAATGCAGCGTGGGGCAGGTTCCGTGGACGCCGAGGCTGAACGGGTGGCAGATCCTGGCTGTGTGGAGAGGGTCATGGGGCAGGCGCGAGATCGCGGCATGTCAGTTCTTGGTCGATGCGGTTCAAGTCCGCAAGACGGTCCAGTTGGGCCGTGCTGACCAGCCCGTTCCCGCCGATCGTCCGGCGTCGCCGGCAGACCAGGCGTACGCCGAGGCGGCAGCCACGCGCGCGAGGCAGCTGCCGATGACGGATTCGTCAAGGCGCACGAACGCGGTCAGCCAATCGCATGGGTCGGCGTGGCCGGCGATTCCTTTCAGCTCAACATGTCATGGTCGGGTCGGAGGCTGCGAGTGCCTATCGTGTCCGGCGCGTCAGCGCAAGTCCTCACCGATTTATCACTAAGGGGTCAGCGACTGAAATGCGGCCCATCGTCTCGCTCTCGCCCCTAGACTGACGCTCATTCCAGGGAGATGTCGTCATGCTCATGCCCCGTCAGCCCGTGCCCGCCCTGAACCTGCCCACGCTCGCCCACGGCGAGTTCATGCTGGCGAACGACGCCGCGCCGAACTTCACCCTCGTCGTGTTCTATCGCGGCCTGCATTGCCCGGTCTGCCTGAAGTACCTGCTGGAGCTGGGACGGTTGCAGCCCGAGTTCGACAAACGAGGTGTGAAGGTTGTCGCTGTCTCGAGCGACGGACGCGAGCGCGCGCAGGCGATGGCCGACAAGCTGAACGCGCCGGACCTGCGGATGGGCTACGACCTCAGCCTGATCAACGCCCGGGAGTGGGGCCTGTACGTCAGCACTTCGCGCGGTGTCACTTCGATCGGCATCGAGGAACCGGCGCTGTTCTCCGAGCCGGGCGTGTTCATCATGCGCCCTGACGCGACGCTCTACTACAGCGCGGTGCAGACCATGCCGTTCGCCCGGCCGCATTTCGATGAGCTGCTGGCGGCCTTGGACTTCGCGCTGGCCAAGGACTACCCGGCCCGCGGCGAGTACGCGGGCGCGGTGTAGGCAGGTGGTTCGCGTGTCGCGCGTCGATCGTGCGCGGGCGGGCGGCCGCTTCAGAATGGCGTGCCGATGATCCGACGTCGGCACGCCCTGGTCGCGGTGGCGTGTGCGCTGGCCGAGATGCCGACCCACGGGGAGCCGAAGCCGATGGCGTTCCAAGCCGTGGCCGCGCCCGAGCCGTTGGCCCAGATCGCCGCGCGCGGGTCGATGAGCCTGCTGGGCGTGAGCGCGAACGGTGCATTGTTCGAATGGCCACTGACCGGTGGTTCCGCACGGCGACTGGGTGGCGATCTCGACGCCACCACTCCGCTTGCCGTTGGCCACGGCCGAATCGCGGCCCGGCGCGGTGATGGCGCGCTATGGGTTCTGGAGGGCGCGCGCACTGCCGTCTCGGTGCAGCGCACCCTGGCAGCGGCGGCAGGCCTCCTCGTGCTGCCGCTGGCCGTCATCGCCATCGCGACTGATGCCAAGGTGCACCGCGTGGTCCGGCTGGAGCCGTCCAGTTCGGGGTCGTGGAGCGCGGTCGCGCGGTCCGAAATAGTGGTGATGCCTGACGCGAGACCGCTGCAGGTCGATCTCGACGGCTCGGGCGACGCAGGGCATCTCGTCGTGCTGGCGGGCCCCGACAGCGAGCGCTACCCGCATGGAGTCCTGGGCGACGCCATCGAGGCGACGCGAGTGGTTCTTCTCGAGCGCCACAGCCTGCGCGTGATGCGCGAGCTGGTGCTCGACGCCCCGTATGTGTTCGAAGACATCGCGCCGCGCAAGGTCGTGCTGGGCTCGCGCGAGGGGCTGCTCACCGTGCGGTCGGGCCCTCAAGGTGCACAGCTCGTGCTGATTGACGCCGACCCCTCTGCGCCGGGCTCGCTGCGCATCAAGGCGCGCGGGCCTGCGCTGGGCATGCCTAGCCGATGGCTGTCGCCCGTCACCGATGGCCGGCACTGGTTGGCCGTTCATACGCCGCACATCGGTGGCGTTCTGCACGCTTATCGCCAGGACGGCACCCGGCTTGTGGCCCGCAGGCTGCAGGGCGACGTTAGCAATCATCGCATCGGTTCGAGGCTGCTCGACATGTCGGCATGGCGAGATCAGCGCCTGCTGATTCCGGATCAATCAGGAAAACGGTTGCTTCTCCTGGATGCAGCTTCTGACTGGCGCGTCGTCGGCGAACATCAGCTGCCGTCGCGCGTGACCGCGATGGTCGGCCTGGGCGCGTCAGGCCGGGTAGCGGTCTTGCTGGAAGACGGCAGCGTGACCTCAGGCTCGATCGCCGGATAGGCCTCAGCGCGCGATTGCCGCCTCAGCCAACCCGGAGAGGACCTTGCGAAGGTTCTCGACCACGGGGCAGGCCGGCACACCATGTCGCTGGGCGAGAAACGCGGGATCGTTGTAGCCGAGCCAGACCTGCGCTGTTTCATCCTGCCAGACCAATGCCTTTAGTGGCAGGTCGATGCCGGCCGTCTGGGCGCATTCCATCATTGGCGTGCCGCCTTGCGGATTGCCGAAGATCAGCAGTTCGGTCGGCCGCAAGATCTTGCCCACCTTCATCGCACCCGCGCCATGGTCGATGCGGGCGAACACATTCAGGCCGCGTTCCTTCACCTTCGCTTCGAGCCGGTTCATGGTGTCCTGAGCGCTGTGCGGGCTCTTGACGGCCACCAGCCCATCGGCAGCCTGCGCAATCAAGGCGTGGCCGAGCAGGGCAAGTGCAGCAGTGAGCTTTAGCAAGGTCATGACAGCTTCCTGCAATCCGATCGCCGAAGACATTGTCGCCGACCCCGCGATGAGAGTCCTCACCGAATCATTGCGAGATTCGCTTGTCGGCCGAAACTGCGGACGCGGTTCGGCGATGGGGCGGGGCGACGAAGCGGGATCAGGCGGATGGCAGTGGACATCCCCTTCTTCAGTGACTGGTTTGGGCATGTGGAACCCCTGTGCCGATCGTCGGCATCGGGTCGGTAGTACCAGTTCGCAGGCCCAGTAAAGCTGCCGTTTGTCCGGCAATGCATCTGGCGCCGTGGTTGACTGGTTGATGGCCAGTGACCGGGCGGTTATGAGTACAGCCGTCAGTCGCATTGGAAGACCGCGAATGGCGGGTTACGTCGAGACCGGTCATTCGAAAGCAAATCTTGACAGGCAGCACCTCGTCTGAAGCGGCATTGCCGCGGTCGGGAACAAAGCCGAAGCGAGTAGAGGTCGGACCGTCCGACCCCCTCGGCTCTTCAGAGGAACAGCGTTCACCGAACGACAATGCTGATCGAAAGGGAGGTGAGAAAGAGAGGAGGGCAGGATAGGCCGGCGGCCGCGTTCTGTGGTGTACCTCGTCATTCGGCTTCTTTGTCACGGCGCCCATCTCTTGTGAATGAACTTCCCTGCCGACTACCTACGCATCACGGCTGCCGGCGCGCCTCGGCTGTACGCCGTAGCGCCTTCGACCGCGCAGGAGGCCTGACTGTTAAAGGGGCCATCTTTAGCAGTCTGCTCAGCCTGCATCGGCAGCGTGAACGCCGAGTTGCCGAACGGACCGCTGCGCTTCTCGAAGCGGTCCGTCATCGAAGTCGTCTCGAGCACGAGTTGTTGACCGTGAGCTCGACCGAACGAAACAAACATGGGGCAGGAGCTTCACGATGATATTTGCCAGCGTCTTGTCGGGACCATTCTGGCCGCCAAGGTACTAGCGCAACGCCTTGCGCAGGAGGGCAACGAGTTTGCGAGAGAGGCGCAAACGATCATCGGACTGCTCGAGGAAGGAACATCCAAGACGAGACAACTCGCGCGCGGGCGGTTGCATTCTTCCACCGCACCGGATGAACTGACAGACAAGCTAAGTGAGCTGGCTGAGGAGGGTTCCAGGTCGGGGGTGTCGTGCCGCTTCCGACAATCCGGCTATGTGGTGGTGGCCGACGCCGACTCCGCTGAGGGAAAGGATCTGGGCGAGGTGTCGAATTCGCTTTCATGGCGAAGTATGTGCGCCCCGGCGCGTCGCTCGCCCGTTCTGGCGGCGGGGAGGATGGATCATGGGGCTCGTCGAGGCAACGACACTGCAGATCGATGAGTTGCGGAATTGGTTGTCCTCGCTCGAACCAACCTTTGTATTTCTTTGGCGCTCCCTGTCATGGTCATCGTGGCGGGTTTCGCGCGTGACGCTTGGGACCGATGCCGGACGCGCCGGACGGCGGGCACGACTCCGGGCGCCAAGGGCTAACGGGGCGACTCGGCCTGATCCGTCCGAGCTCCAGCTGCCACGCGCCGGCTTCCCTTTTCGACCTTGCGTTCCGATTCGCGGGCTTTAGAGAGCTGCACCGCGAGACTGCGTCGTACACGCCGCACGTGGAACGGTCCGGCCAGCAAGAGCACCTTTGGGTACGCGGCTAAACGCTTTGATCTGAGGCGACAACTCCTCCTCGATGAGGCCAACGCGATCGGGACGACCTATCTGCGGGCCGGTATGCTTCCGGAGCGGCGGGAGGAGATTCGCAAACTTCTCCGCGACTACGTGGATACTCGTCTGGACGCGGTCAAGTCCAACAAGATTGGCGAAGGCATTCGGCGGTCGGAGCAACTGCAAGACCAACTGTGGGCGCAGGCAGTGGCTATCGGTGAGCACAATCCCACTTCGATCGTCGTAGGTCTTTTTGTCACGTCGCTCAATGAGGTGATCGACCTCCACGCGAAGAGGGTGACAGCCGGCGTGAGGAATCGAATTCCCGGCGCCATCTGGCTTGCTCTGCTTGCCGTCGCCGTCCTTGCTTTGGCCGCCGTGGGATATCACGCCGGCCTCGCGGGAACGAACAGGTCGCTCGCGCAAGTTGCCGTCGCGCTCACCTTTTCTGTGGTCATCGGGCTCATTGCAGATCTCGATCGACCGCGAGAGGGAACACTTACGGTAAGCCAGAAGGCGCTTGTTGACCTGCGACAGTCAATGCAGGGGTCGCGACCACCGTAGATGTCGGGAGGTTGTTGCTGGCGCAGGAGAACTCGCAGAGTGGATCTACCCCGGAGAGCGTTCGGCTTGGAGAAATCGATTAGGTGGTCAAGCGGCTCAGAGGAGTCACCTGGGCGCGCACAATTCGCTGCTCGGTTCAGGAGACGTTCATGCGCCTGCGAACCCTCGTCGCTATCCTCATGTGTCTGCTGGTCGCGCTTTTCGTCGCGGTGAACTGGTCGGCGTTCATTGCGCCCACGACGCTCAACCTTCTGGTCGCCAGTGTCGCGCTTCACCGCGTTGCGCGATGCGGTCCATGGCGAGGGCGAGCGTCTGGCGGCGCAGCTGGCGGCGAACCATTCAGCCGTCCAGAAGGAAGTTCGAGATCAGTCGAATTCGATCGCGGCTGCTCTTGCGGAGATCGACGATCGCCTGAGACGCGCCGCGGGCTGATACCTCGGCTGCCGATGTTGCCTAGACAGGAGGAGGCCTGGCTTGGCGCGGGAGCACGGCTCGGATGACCCTTCCAAGCGTCAGGCCCTGGCCGAGAATCGAGAAGACGACGATGCAATAGGTGATCGCGAGGACCAGGTCGCGCTGCGGGCCGATCGGCAGCGACAGCGCGAGGGCGACGGAAATCCCGCCCCGCAGGCCGCCCCAGGTCAGGATCCAGCCCGATCCGTCGGGCAGGTGGAACGAACGCTTCAGGAGACCCACCGGTACACCGACGGTCAGGGCACGCGCCGTGAGAGTCACGCCGATCGCCGCCGCGGCGGCGGCGAAGACTCCCGGGCTGAAGGCGACCAGCACGATCTCCATGCCGATCAGCACGAACAGCACGGCGTTCAGGATCCCGTCGATCAGTTCCCAGAAGAGGTCGACGTAGCGGCGCGTCAGGTCGGACATGGCCAGAGCCCGTCCGCCGTTGCCGATGATCACGCCGGTCACGGCCATGGCCAGGGGCCCAGACACATGCAGCCGGAGCGCCAGTGCGTAGCCACCAGTCACCACGGCGAGGGTCAACAGCACTTCGACTTGATAGCTGTCGATGCTCTTGAGAAGGCGAAAGGCGAGGTAGCCCAGGGCAGCCCCTAGCAGCAGGCCGCCGCCCGCTTCCCGAAGCAAGAGGAGCAGGCTGCCGCTTGCCGTCGGCACCGTACCGCTGACGGCGACCCCGAGCAGGAGCGAGAAGACAACGACGCCGACGCCATCGTTGAAAAGCGACTCGCCGGCGATCACGAGCTCGAGGTCTTCGGGCGCGCCGGCGGTCTTCAGCACCCCCATGACGGCGATCGGATCGGTCGGCGAGATCAGTGCACCGAAGAGCAGGCAATAGAGAAGCGGCAACTCGATGCCAAGCCAGGGAAAGACGAGCCAGGTCGCGACGCCGACCACCGCCGTCGACACGATGGTCGAGCCGATCGCCAGTGCTCCCACCTGCCATCGGAACGCCTTGAGCCGGCTCAGGTCGACGTGCAGGGCGCCGGCGAAAAGCAGCATCGACAGCATCCCCTGCATCAGAACCGTCGAAAAGTCGATCGAGCGAAGCAACGACTCCTGCTGCCGTCGCAGACCGAAGTCGATGCCGGCAGCATCGAGCGCGAGCAGCGCCAGCGACAGCAAAAGCGCCGCGACCATCACGCCGATCGCGATCGGCAGGCCGATAAAACGCTGGTTCAGGTAGGCCAGAAGCGCCGTGATGACGATGAAGACGGCGGCGATCTCGAGCATGCGATCAGGCCGCGTCTGGCCCGCGCAGCGCGCGCAGGCATGACTCGTGGCGTTGCTCGAGGTCGCGACGGTCGTGCGCTGCGGCGAAGGCGTCGCCGGCGCCTTCGAGGATCATCTGGGCGTGGCGGCGAAGCACGGACCGATCCTGCGCGGTCCGCGCCGAGGCGGCGACCACCTCGATCGCCTCCAGCAGGCGCAGCGTCACAGCGACATCGTTGCGCGCGTGCTGACGGATCTGGTTCAGTGCGGTGCCGACGATGTCGGCGAAGCTGATCTTCGGGGCGATCACTCGGATCACGCCCGCATGGTCCTCGCGCCATGCCGACGGCAGGTCGCGACGCGCAAGCCGGCAAAGCGCCGAGCCCAGCCGGTCGATGCACGTGACCGCCGTGAACGGGTCGTTGATTCCGGGCGAGAGGGCGCGCACCGCGATCTCGACCAGTTGGAGGATCGCGAACTCGACGTCCTGGGCCGAAGTCCGTTGGTTGCCGAGCACCAACGCGCCGTTCAGGCGCTCGGAGACCGCGTCGTCGACCCGGCCGGCCGGGGTGACGGTGGCGAGCGTCTGGTCCTTGATGATGTAGTTCCCGGGCCGGATGTGGAGTCGGATGCGAATCTCGGCCTCGACGGCCAGCGCCATCAGGCCGCGGGCGTCGATGAGCTGGAGATAGCCGTCTTCGGCGGCGCGGACGTCGACAGCTTCGCCGTCGAATCCCGGCGGCGCCTCGGTGATTGGCGAAGGCGGCGATGCCCGGTCGCCGGCGTGGCCGATCTGAGCCGGGAAGAGACGCTCGATCCCGTCGAACAGCTCCCGGGCGACGCGCCCGATCACCTCGTCGGCCTGGATCGAGACAGCGACATGGTGGATGAAATAGATCAGCACCGCCAGGCCGACAAGGGCCAGCAGCACGCCGAACGTCACCGCCAAGTGCGGCACGAAGGCGGTCTCGTCTGCACGGCGGATCGTGCGCAGCACGAGCAGGCAATAGACAAAGGTGGCGACGAAGGTGCCGATCACGACCTGGTTTGCCGTGTCGCGCATGAAGTTGCGCAGCAGCCGCGGGCCGAGCTGCGAAGAAGCAAGCGACAGCGACACCAGCGTCATCGAGAACACCACACCGGCGATGGTGATCATCGATCCCGCGATCGTGCTCAGGACGAGGCTCGCGCCTTCCGCGCCGCCGCTGTAGACCCAGCCGAGCCCTTGCAGCCAGCGGTCGGTGGCGATCCGGTCGAGCGCCACCGCTGCCAGCGCCAGCACCCCCGCGGCCGCCGCCATCAGCGAGGGGAGGAACCAGAAGCTGGAGTGCAGTCGTTCCCAGTGCTTCTGCAGCCACGCGTTCATGGTGAACGCGCGCGGCGATGGGAGGAGGGCTGCGGCATGAGGTTACTCGACGCGATGTTAAGGTCAGCGCACAGGTCGCCGCATCGGCGTGGCGCAGATCGCAGGACGGCGCCATGGAAATTCTCGGGATCAGCTGGGTCGGCATCAACGCCGAGAACGGTCGCAAGCTGCTGCTTTCGATTTCGTTCATCGGCGTCGTGCTGCTCGTCAGCTGGGTGCTGCGCGGCGCGGTCGGCCTCGTCCTCGGCAAGGCCGATCGGGCCTCGGTGCAGACCCGGTTCTGGACACGCCAGGCGGTCAGCCTGCTTGCCGCAATCGTCCTGATCGTCGGCATGATGTCGATCTGGTTCAACGATCCGACCCGGCTCGCCACCGCGTTCGGCCTGATGTCAGCCGGCCTGGCGTTCGCGCTGCAGCAGGTCATCACGGCGATCGCAGGCTACTTCGTTATCCTGCGCGGCTCGACCTTCAGCGTCGGCGACCGCATCTCGATGGGCGGCGTGCGCGGCGACGTGCTGCAGCTCGGCTTCAT
>JBDSAB010000387.1:0-4014 GCA_039922395.1 Caldimonas sp. | reverse complement strand
CTCGCGCTGACGCCGGAAGGCACGACGACCGGCGTGGCCGAGCACGCGGTGCTGCTCGCGCTCGCGGTGTGCAAGCGGCTGTCGTATGCCGACGCCGAGCTTCGGCAAGGGCGTTGGCACATCAATGCGTTGCGGCCCGAATCGCGCGAGCTGGCCGGCATGACGGTCGGCTACCTCGGCATGGGCCGCATCGGCCAGGCCCTCGCCGCGCGCATGAAGGCCTTCGACACGACCGGCCTCTACACCGACGATGCAGCGCCGCTCGATGCGGGGCGCGAGCAAAAGCTCGGCTTGACGCGGGTCGGCTTCGGAGGGCTGCTCGAACGTGTCGACTTGCTGAGCCTGCACGTTCCGCTGACGGCGGCAACGCGACACATCATCGACGCCGCCGCCATCGCCCGCATGAAGCCGGGCGCGATCCTCATCAACACCGCGCGCGGCGGTCTGATCGACGAAGCGGCCCTGGCCGAAGCGCTCACGAGCGGCCGGCTCGGTGGGGCCGGTCTCGACGTCTTCGAAGGCGAGCCGCCGGCGCCGTCGAACCCGTTGCTGGCGCTGCGCAGCGTCGTCGTGACACCGCACATCGCCGCCGGCACGCGCGATGCGCTGCGCACCAAGATGCGCGCACTGTTCGCGAACGTCGAGCGCTTCTACGCGGGCGGCGAGCTGGCGAACCGGGTCGCCGATTCGTAGACGTCCTCGACGATGCGCAAGGTGCGCAGGTTGTCCTCGGGCGATGTCTCGAACGGTCCGCCATGTTCGAGCGCGTCGACAAAATGCGCGATCGTCTCGGCATACGAATCGGTGTAGCAGGCATCGAGATCGAAATCGAGCGCGGCCGGCTGCGCGCCGCTGCACGTGAGCCGCGAGCCGTCGAGGCGGATCGTTCCCGTCTCGCCGACCAGGACCAGGCGGTCGATCAGCGTCGGCGGCTGATCGTGCACGCACAGGTTGGCCATCAGCTGGACCGGCGCGCCGACCCTCGTCTGCAGCGTGATCGCGGCGCGATCCTCGCCGCGCATCGCGCTGGACGTGCGGCCGAGGTGCGCAGACACGAGCGCGAGATCGCCGAGCAGAAAGCGCAGCGTGTCGATGTGATGGATCAGCACCTCGTTGACCAGGGCGCGCTCGAGGGTGCCGATGAACGGCTGGCGCACGAGCGCCGGCCGCTCGCCCGTCGAGGTCGGCAGAAGTCCCGAGCTGAACAGGCTCATGCGGGCCTGCAAGACGGTGCCGATCCTGCCGGCACGCAGCCAAGCGCCGATCTGCCGGTAGTACGCCCGAAAGCGCCAGTTCTCGTGGACCATCAGGCGCGTGACGCCGACTTCGTCGACCAGCGCGGCCGCTTCGCCGTAAGTCGGTGCAAGCGGCTTCTGGCACAGCACCGAAATGCCCTGGGCGGCAGCGAGCCGAACCATCGCGGCGTGCGTCTCGCGCGGCGAGGCCACGTCGATCGCATCGAGAGATTCGGCTTCCAGCATCGCCACGGCGGTCGCGTACGTGCGCGGAATGCCGAATGCATCGGCCCGCCGGCGCGCGTTCTCCGTCGACGGATCGGCGATCGCCACGACGCCGGCGCGCCCGGCGAGCCGCTGCCACGCCGCAAGATGATGCTGGCTCACGAAGCCCGCGCCGATCATGCCGACCCGCAGTTGCGCCATGCCGCTTCTTTCCCCTGACAGTTGTCCGAACGGTTCAGTCTGACCGATCCATTGCGCCCGCCGACTCAGGCGGTGCCCAACGTCAACGCATGCATCAGCGCCGCATCGCGGTCGAGATGGATCACCTGCACGCCGCCCTCTTCGAGCACGGTGCGCGAACACAGGAATGCCTTCCCCCAGAGTGGATCGGCGAAATCCGGCGCCAATGTGTAGAGGGTCGCGATGCCGGCCTGCACGATCGCACGGGCGCAATCGGCACACGGATGAAACGTCGCGATCAGCGTCGCGCCGGCCGTCGGCAAGCCGCTGCGCGCGGCCGCGAAGATCGCGTTGCGCTCGGCATGCTCGATCCACAGCAATCGGTCCGGATGTGCGTGGCGCGCCTCGGTGTCGCGCACGCCAACCGGGAAATCATTGCAAGCCGCGAGCGTCGTCGCGCCGTCGGCCAGGACCAGCACGGCGCCGACCTTGCGCGGCCGGCTCGGGCTGCGGCGCGCGGTGGCGATGGCCAGCTCGAGCAGTCGATCGATATCCAGCACGGGGTCGCGTCGTCGAAAGGGCTCGTGGCTTGCCGGACCGGCTAACGCTCAGCGCCCTTGCCACACCGGCTTGCGCTTCTCGCGGAACGCGCGCACGCCTTCCTGCGAATCTTCCGATTGCAGCGCCGCGACGAGCGCCGGCAGGCGCAGTGCCTGGGCAGCAACCGGCGGCATCGAGCCGGTCGCACGCACCACCTGCTTGATCGCCTGCACCGACAGCGGCGCGCACGCCAGGATCTTGGCGACCCAGCCTGCCACGGCGGCGTCGAGCCCGGCGCGCGGCACCACCTCGTTGATCAGGCCCCATTCGAGCGCGCGCGCGGCATCGATCCGCTGCCCGGTGAGCAGCATGCCCATGGCCAGCCGATGTGGGATCTGGCGCTGCAGCAAGGTCATGCCGCCATCGAGCGGCAGCCGTCCGACCAGCGGCTCCGGCAGGCCGAAGCCGGCTTCGGCGGAGGCGACGACGATGTCGCAGCCGAGCACCATCTCGAAGCCGCCGCCGAGCGCGAGTCCGTTGACGCGCGCGATGACCGGCAGGTTCAGGCTGTCGCGCAACGCGATGCCGCCGAAGCCGCCGGGCCGCGCGCGGGCCCAGTACTCGAGGCCGCTGGTCGACGGGTTCTTCATGTCGGCGCCGACGCAGAACGCGCGCTCGCCCGCACCGGTCAGCACCACCACGCGAACGTCGCGCCGCTGCTCGAGGTCGCTCCAGATGCGTTGCAGCTCGGCTTCGGTGGCGAGGTCGATCGCGTTGAGGACCTCCGGCCGGTCGATCGTCAATGTCGCGACGTGGTCGCGAACGTCGTAATGGACGCTCATGACCGATCCCGCGTCTGGGCGGCCGCCGCTTCGGCGAGGACTTCGTCGGTGTGCTCGCCGAGGCGCGGCGGCATCCGGCTCATCGTCACCGGCGCCGCCGACATCGTGATCGGGCTCGCGATGAAGCGGTACTGCGTGCCGCCGGCGGCGGGCCCTTCCATCACCATCGCGTTGTGCACGGTCTGCGGGTCGACCAGCACCTCGCGCATGTCCCGCACCGGGGCGCACAGCAGGTCCTGCGCCTCGAGCCGGGCCAGCCAGTGATCGCGCGCCTGCGTACGGAAGCGCTCGCGGAACATCCCCTGCAACTCGGCCTTGTGCGCGAACTGCTGCTCGAGGTTGGCGAAGCGCGCCTCGAGCGACAGGTCGGGCAGTTCGAGCGCGGCGCAGATGTCGCGCAGCGGATTCGCCTTGAACGCCCCGACCAGCACGAGCGGGTGGTCGGCGCACTCGAACACACCCGACAGCGGCATCGCGGCCCAGTTCACCTCCTTGTCGCGCATCAGGATCATCGCGGCTTCCTGCATCTGCATCGCGAGCATCGAGTTGTACAGCGAGACGCTGATCTTCTGGCCTTCGCCGCTGCGCTCGCGCTGCAGCAGCGCGAGCAGGATGCCCTGCACCATGTGCATGCCCGCCGAGTAGTCGGCGAGCGCGGTCGCGTAGGTCGCCATCGGATGGGCCGGATCGGCCTTGCGCGCCATCACGCCGCTCATCGCCTGCGCCAGCACGTCCTGGCCACCCTTGTGGGCGTACGGACCACTCTCGCCGAAGCCGGTGCCGACGGCATAGACGATGCGCGGGTTGAGCGCGCGGCAAGCGTCGTAGCCGAGGCCCATGCGGTCCATCACGCCGGCGCGGAAGTTGTTGACCACGACGTCGGCATCGGCGATCAGCGCCTTCACCGCGGCCATGCTCTCGGTGCTGCGCAGGTCGAGCGCGACGCTGCGCTTGTTGCGGTTCAGGCTGCAGAAGATCGGGTTGTCGACGCC
>JBDSAB010000386.1:0-3422 GCA_039922395.1 Caldimonas sp. | reverse complement strand
TTGATGCCTTCGTACGGCAGGTGCGCGGGCTGATCGCCGGCCATCAGCCGCGCGCCGCCCGGCAGGGCGAGGCACGCATGCATGATGCCGTCGCCGCTCGGCATGCCGCCTTCGCAGCCCTCGGCGGGCGCCGGCATCTTCGGCATGTCGTCAAAGCTCATCATGATCTCGGTCTTCGCGCCGAGCGCCTGCTCGTAGAAGCGGAAGGCTTCGCGCGTGTTGCCGTTGAAGGCGAGGTAAGGCGTGAGGGTCGTGGCCATGTGGGTTCCTGTGTGGATAAGAAATCGTGCCGAGGGCCGGCATCACTCGACGAGCGGCACCGGCCCGTTTCGACAGTCTTGCCGATTATTTTCCGGGCCGGGCCACAGATTTACTGATCAGTTCATGGGCGCGCAGCCGGGCCACCCGCCGGACCTGCAAAACGGCTACGCTAGAGTCCTCGTAGCAACTGCGGAAGGAGGTGATATGTCTTCAATCTCTTGGTTCGGGACGGATCCTTACGCGATGTAGTTGGTCAGTAGCCGGACCCGCGGGCGCTCCACACCATCGGTGGGAGCGCCCGCGTCATTTCCGGGGTCGATGGCAGACATACCGCACGTTCGAGCCGCGCCTCGACCAGCTTGACCTGCCTGCCGTCGATCGACAGCACGCTGATCGAGTTGTCGGCCCGTCGGCGCCGCGCCCCCATGCATACTGTCCGGAGAAGAAGGAGACGTCCCCTGGCCGACCAGCATTTCGAATTCCCGGGCGACACCCGCATGGCCGCGCTGATGCGGGAGCACGACTGGTCGCAGTCGCCGCTCGGCTGCCCGGCCGAGTGGCCGCAGGCGCTGCGCTCGGTGGTGGGCCTGATGCTCGAGTCGCGCGTCGCGATGTTCGTGGCGTGGGGTCCGGAGCTCGGCTTCCTGTACAACGATCCCTACATCGAGGTTCTCGGCGCCAAGCACCCGCGCGCGCTCGGCAGGCGCTTCGAGGACATCTGGCGCGAGATCTGGCCCGACATCCACCCGCTGATCGAGGCGGCGATGTCCGGCCACGCGATCTACCGCGAAGACCTGCCGCTGCTGATGAACCGCCAGGGCCACGACGAGCAGACGTGGTTCACGTTCTCGTACTCGCCGGTGCGCGACGACGATGGCGCAGTGGCCGGGATGTTCTGCGCCTGCTGGGATACGACGCAGAAGTTCCACGCCGAGCGCGCGCTGCGCGAATCGAACCACACGCTCGAACGCCGTGTCGCCGACGCGCTCGCCGAGCGCAAGGTGCTGGCCGACATCGTCGAGGCCACCGACGCGATCGTGATCGTGCTCGACCGGCAGGGCCGCTGGCTGGCCTACAACCGGGCCGCCGAGGCGGCGCTCGGCGAGCTCTTCAGCATCGAGCCGTGCATCGGACAAAGCATGTTCGAGACGCTGGCGCACCTGCCCGAGCAGCAGGCCGCCGTCGTCGCGCTGTGGCAGCGCGCGTTCGACGGCGAGGACTTCGTCACTGTCGCCGAGTTCGGCGATCCCGCGCGCGCGCGGCGCAGCTACCAGCTCAAGTTCGGAACGCTGCGCGATCGCGACGGCGCGCCGGCCGGCGCCTATCAGTTCGTCGACGACATTACCGACCGGCTGCGGGAGCAGGAGCGCCTTCGACGGACCGAGGACGCGCTGCGCCACGCCCAGAAGCTGGAGTCGCTGGGCCAGTTGACCGGCGGGGTCGCGCACGACTTCAACAACCTGCTGCAGGTGATCGCCAGCGGCCTCAGCCTGATCGAGAAGCGCGGCGAGGCGACTTCGAGCGGGCGCACGCTCGACGGCATGCGGCGCGCCGTCAAGCGAGGCACCGATCTCACCCGTCACCTGCTCGCGTTCTCTCGTCAGCAGCCGGTCAATCCGGCGCCGATCGACCTCGAGGCCGAGCTGATCGGCATGCGCGAGATGCTGTCGCGCTCGCTGCGCGGCGACCTCGATGTCGAGATGACGTTCGGTCCCGGCCTGTGGCCGGTCGAGGTCGATGCCGGCGAACTCGAGCTTGCGGTGTTGAACCTCTGCGTCAACGCGCGCGACGCGATGCCGGGCGGCGGCACGATCACGATCGGAGCCGAGAACGCGCCCGGATTCGACGTCGCCGGCAGGCGCGGCGACTTCGTCTGCCTGCGCATCGAGGACACCGGCACCGGCATGTCGCCGGAGGTCCAGGCGCGCGCGTTCGAGCCGTTCTTCACGACCAAGGAAACCGGCAAGGGCTCGGGCCTCGGGCTGGCCCAGGTCTACGGCTTCGTCTCGCAGGCCGGCGGCGACGTGCGCATCGAGAGCCGCGAGGGCCGGGGGACGGCGGTCAAGATGCTGCTGCCGCGCACGCATGCGCCGGCGGTGCAGGCCGGCGCGGCCGCGTCCGCTCCCTCGACGGCCGCGGCGCCGATATCGATCGAGGGCAGCGTGCTGTTCGTCGAGGACGACCCGGAGGTCGCGTCGCTCACCGGCGCGATGCTGCGCGACCTCGGGCTGCAGGTGCTCCATGTCGGCACCGCCGCGGCCGCGCTCGACGCATTGGCGCGCGGGCAGAAGATCGACATCGTGTTTTCAGACGTGATGATCCCGGGCGGCATGAGCGGCCTCGAGCTCGCCGGCGAGGTCCGTCGACGCCGGCCCGCGCTGCCGATCGTGCTGACCACCGCCCTTGCGAGCTGGGCTGTCGACGCGCGCGCCATCGACATCCCGCTGTTGCCGAAGCCCTACGGTCTCGAGGAGCTCGCGGCGACGTTGACCGCGCAGCTGCAGCGCTCGCGCTGAGCGCGATGGACCGCTCCGTCGATCACCTCGCGTGTTGCGCGCCGAGCGCCGCGGCGGGGTCGTGCCAGCCGGTCGCGCCAACTGCTTCGCCAGGAGGAGTTGCCGCACCGGCAGCAACCGTCGACGGCCGCTCGGGTTTCTGCCCCATCCCGGCCGGCACCTTCGCGATGGGCAACGACGGCCCGGACGCGGTGGCCGGCGACGGCGAGGGGCCGATGCGGGCCGTCAGGCTCCATGGATTCGAGATCGGTGCGACGACCGTGACCAACGCCGAGTTCGCCGAGTTCGTGCGCGCGACGCGCTACGTCACCGAGGCCGAGCGCGACGGCAGCTCGTTCGTGTTCTACCTGCAGCTGGCCGGGGCCGCGCGCGCCGCGGCGCCGCAGGTCGTGGCCGGGCTGCCCTGGTGGGTGCCGGTCGAGCATGCCTCGTGGCAACGGCCCGAGGGCCCAGGCTCGCACGTGCGCGAGCGGCTCGGCCATCCGGTCGTGCACGTGTCGTGGAACGATGCGCAGGCGTACTGCGCCTGGTCGGGCACGCGGCTGCCGACCGAGGCCGAATGGGAATGCGCCGCACGCGGCGGGCTCGAGGGTCGGCGCTTCGCGTGGGGCGACGACCTGTTCGATGCGGCCGGCGTGCCGCGTG
>JBDSAB010000385.1:0-28760 GCA_039922395.1 Caldimonas sp. | reverse complement strand
AGCCACGGGTGCTGCTCGTCGAGGCGGCCGAAGTAGAGGCCGGTGGTGCCGTGGCACAGCTCGAGGTGCAGGGTGCTGAACGCCGACAGGAAGCCGATCGCGAGGACGACCAGGCCGATCAGCAGGCAGGTCGCGCTGATCATCTGGACGGCGGGCTGGGCACCGGCGCCCATGCCGCCGACGAGGCCCTGCACCAGCAGGCCGAGGCCGCCGAGCGTCGACAGCGCGACGCCGGCCGGAACGGCCTGGCGCACGCGGGCCGAACGCGGCCGCGTCGGGCAGCGCACGAACTCCGCCTCCATCGCCGACATCTCGTCGTCGGTGAGGCCGGCGATCTCGCGCGCACTGCCGAGCTCGGACTGCACCGAGATGCGTTGGGTCCAGCGCGCGAAGGCCAGCTCCGGCGAACCCGGTGCTCCGCTCGGCGTGTAGTGCTCACGGGCCTGGAGAAGGCGTTCCTTGCTCAACAGTGAACCGTCGAGGATCTGGTCAATGGCAATCACGGTAGGACTCCTTGCTGTGCCTCGGCGTGGGGGTACCGCGGCTTCTGGATCTCAGCTTGCCTTCGCCGATATGTAACGGCCATCCCTCAACTGATGGGTCCCGGAGCACCGGCTGTGCATAGGTCACGGGCGGAGCGTAGGACGCTGCAAAAGCGCGACACCCGTGTTGCGGCGAACCATCAGTGAAGGCGACGAGCGGTGCATGTCACAGGCGCCGAACGGATCAGCGCGGGCTGAGGTAGAAGCGCGGTTGGCTTCATGGCGCCGCATGCCTCGCATGCGGCCTTCTCCGATGCGCATCCTCTGGACTTATCTGCGACCGCACTACCGGCTCGGCCTGCTCGCGCTCGCACTGGCGGCGATCAGCCAGGTGGCGGCGCTGGTCGACCCGATCATCTTCGGCAAGATCGTCGATGGCTACGCGCTGCCGGTGGCCGGACGCAGCGACGACGAGCGGATGTCGGGCGTGCTGAAGCTGCTCGCGCTGGCCGTCGTCCTCGCGGTGCTGTCGCGGGCCGCGAAGGCGCTGCAAGACTATGTGACGCGTCTGGTCGTGCAGAAGCTAGGCACCCAGATCTTCAACGACGGACTGCGCCAGACCTTGCGCCTCCGGTTCCAGGAATTCGAGGACCTGCGCAGCGGCGAGACCCTGTCGATGCTGCAGAAGGTCCGTGCCGACAGCGAGCGTTTCATCAACGCCTTCATCAACAGCGCGTTCGCGGCCTTCGTCGGCATGGCGTTCCTGACCTGGTACGCGCTGACGCGTCACTGGGCGCTCGTGCCGGTGTTCGTCGTCGGCGTGCTGGTGATGGGTGGACTGACCGGGCTGCTGAGCCGCGAGATCAAGAGCCAGCAGCGCTCGATCGTGCGCGAAACCAATCGCAGCTCGGGCTTCATCACCGAGTCGCTGCGCAACGTCGAGCTGATCAAGAGTCTCGGCCTGACCTTTCCCGAGATCCGCCGGCTGCAGGCGCAGACGACGCGCATCTTCGCGCTCGAGATGCAGAAGGTGAAGCGAATCCGCCTGCTCTCGTTCCTGCAAGGCACGACCTTGAGCCTCCTCAAGCTGTCGATCCTGTTCGCGCTGCTCTGGCTGATCTTTCGCAACGTGCTGACGCCGGGCGAGCTGATCGCGATGCAATTCATCTCGGTCGCGATCTTTGCGCCGCTGCAGGAGATCGGCAACATCATCCTGGCGTACCGCGAGGCCGACGCGTCGCTCGCGAACTTCGCCACCCTGATGGCGCGGCCGATCGAGCGCCGGCCCGACTCGCCGGTGGAGGTCGGCCCAGTCACCAGCGTGCGCTTCGACCGCGTGACATTCAGGCACCGCAACGCGCCCGACAACGCGCTCGACGAAGTCTCGTTCGCCGCCGACCTCGACGACACGATCGCGTTCGTCGGGCCTTCGGGCTCGGGCAAGTCGACCCTGGTCAAGCTGCTGGTCGGCCTCTACACGCCGGGCAGCGGCGAGGTCTACTACAACGACATCTCGACCCGCGACATGCGCTACAACGAGGTGCGGCGCCAGATCGGCTTCGTCACGCAGGAGACCCAGCTGTTCGCCGGCACGCTGCGCGACAACATCCGCTTCGTCAAGCCGGATGCGAGCGATGCCGAGATCATCGCGGCGATGGAGCAGGCGGCCTGCGCCGGTCTGCTCGCCCGATCGCCCGAGGGCCTCGACACGCTGATCGGCGAGATGGGAGTCAAGCTGTCGGGCGGCGAGAAGCAGCGCCTGTCGATCGCGCGCGCACTGATCCGCCACCCGCGTCTCTTGATCTTCGACGAGGCGACCTCGGCGCTCGATTCGCTGACCGAGGAGCAGATCACCGAGACGGTGCGCGGGCTGTCGGCCCGCCGCGCGCAGATCACGATCCTGATCGCGCACCGGCTCTCGACCGTGATGCACGCCGACACGATCTTCGTGCTCGAGAAGGGGCGCCTCGTCGAGAGCGGCGTGCATGCCGCGCTTCTCGCCGGCAACGGCCTCTACGCCGCGATGTGGCGCCAGCAGATCGGCGAACGGCCGAAGGTGCCGGTGCCGGCGCCGGCCGATGCGCCCGACCTCGCGGAGGTTCGCGAAATCGAATGACGGAAGCGTCGAACCGCCGGTCGGGAATGGGCTCCAACCCCCTCGCTTCATGACAATGTGCGAGCAGCCGTCGTCATTGCGATACTGGGCCCCTCGCCACCGCAGAAGGCCGGACGATGAATCTGCCGATCAACCGCCGCCGCTTCCAGACCGCCGTCGCTTTCGGTGCCGCGGCGCTCGCCGTGCCGGCCGTGCGTGCGGCCGGCGGCATGCCGCTGTTCGACGCGCACATCCACTACAGCCATGACGCCTGGGAACTGGTGCCGCCGAAGCAGGCGGTGCAGATCCTGCGGCAGGCGGGATTGCGCGGCGCGTTCGTCTCGTCGTCGAACGACGAAGGCACGCAGCGGTTGCTTGCCGAGGCGCCCGACCTGATCGTTCCGGAGTTGCGGCCCTATCGCACGCGCGGCGAGATCAGCACCTGGACGCGCGACGACAGCGTGCTGCGCTACCTCGAGGAGCGGCTGGCGAAGTACCGCTATGCCGGGATCGGCGAATTTCATCTGTACGGCGAGGACGCCGACCTGCCGGTGCCCAAGCGCATGGTCGCGCTCGCGCGCCAGCATGGTCTGCTGCTGCATGCGCACTCCGATGTCGATGGGATCGAGCGACTGTTTCGCCAATGGCCGGAGGCCCGCGTGCTGTGGGCGCATTCCGGTTTCGATCGGCCCGAGAAGGTGCGCGAAGTCCTGCGCCGCCACTCCCGCCTGTGGTCGGACCTCGCGTTCCGGGGCGATCAGGCCAACGGCAGCAAGGTCGACCCGGCCTGGCGCGCCGCGTTCGACGAGTTCCCGGAACGTTTCGTGATCGGCACCGACACCTTCACGCCGGAGCGCTGGCACTACATCGGCACCCATGCCGACTACTCGCGCGGCTGGCTCGCCGACCTGCCTGAACCGCTCGCGGCGAACATCGGCTGGCGCAATGCCGAAGGGTTGTTGCGCGGGTCGAAGGCAAAGGCCGCCTGAACGCGGGTCGATCGATGCGGCATTGGCTCGCCGGCGCCTTGGCTTCTGCGATGGTGTCGCCCGCCGGCGCGGCCGGCTGCGGAGACGACCTGCCGGCCGCCGCGCGCATCGCGATCGAGCAGGGCGGCACGACGCTCGCCTTTGCGCCTCGGCCCGCGCCGATCGCGATCGGACGCCACTTCTCGGTCGACGTGGTCGTCTGTGCGACCGACAAGGCGACGCGCCGACCGCTCGTGCGCGTCGATGCCGAGATGCCGGCGCACCGTCACGGCATGAACTACCGCGCAACGATCCGTGCGCTCGGCGGCGAACGCTACGCAGCCGACGGGCTGATGTTCCACATGCCCGGGCGTTGGCGATTCATTTTCGACATCGGGGGCGGGGCCGACGCTTTGCGCATGACGCACGAGGTCGACGTCGAATGACCGATGACCTGCGTATCGATCGATGACCGACTGGCTGGGCTGCAAGCGGATCGCTGGCGCACTGCTGCTGTCGATCAGCGCCGCGCTGTCGCCGTCGTCCGCAGCGGTCGAGACCGCGCTGCTCGACTACACGCCCGACGAGATCCGCAAGATCCTGCAGCACGGACCCTGGCCGCCGCCACCAGCGCGCGATGCCGGCAATGCGCGCGCAGGCGATCCGCAGGCGATCGATCTCGGCCGGCGCCTCTTCTTCGACCGGCGCCTGTCGATCGACGGCACGATGTCCTGTGCGGGCTGCCACGCGCCGGCGCAGGCGTTCGCCGACGGCCGGCCGCGCTCGCTCGGCCGGGTTGCGCTCGACCGCAATGCGCCGTCGCTGTGGAACGCGGCCCACGAGCGCTGGTACGGCTGGGACGGCGCGGCCGACAGCATCTGGTCGCAGGCGATCCGGCCGCTGCTCGACCCGCGCGAGATGGCCGGCAGCGCAGCCCATGTCGAAACGGTCGTCGCCGGCGACCGCGACCTGGCCTGTCGCTTCGAGCGCGCGTTCGGCCGGCCCGCAACCACCGGCGATCGGGAGCGCACGCTGGTCGACGTCGCCAAGGCCGTCGGCGCATTCGTCGGCACGCTGGTGTCCGGCCGCACCGCGTTCGATGAGTTCCGCGATGCGCTCGCAGCGGGCGACCGGCGCGCCGCAGCGCGCTACCCCGCCGACGCGCAACGCGGCCTGCGGCTCTTCGTCGGGACGGGTCGCTGCACGACCTGTCATGTCGGCCCGCTGTTCACCCACGGCGAGTTCGGCGACATCGGCCTGCCGTTCTTCGTGCGGCCGGGGCAGGTCGATCCGGGTCGGCACGCCGGCATCGCGGCGCTGCGCGCGAGCCCGTTCAACCTGCTGTCGCGTCACGCCGATACTTCCGACGGCGACGTCGCGCTGAAAACGCGCCACGTCGAGCCGCAGCACCGCAACTTCGGCGAGTTCAAGGTGCCGAGCCTGCGCAACGTCGCCGAGACGGCGCCGTACATGCACGACGGCCAGTTGCCGACGCTCGACACCGTGCTGAGGCACTACGTCGATCTGGACCTCGACCGGCTGCATGCCGACGGCGAGCAGATCCTGCAGCCGCTGCGCATCGATGCGGGCGAGCGTGCCGACATGGTCGCGTTCCTGAAGACGCTGTCCGATCCGCAGGCCCGCGCCTGGCAAGAGCCGGCGGCGACCGACTGCGTGCCGAGCGTTCGCCGATAAGTCCTCAGTACGACTTCGGCTGGTCCAGCACCTTCTCGGCGATGAACGACAGGATCATCTGTTCGGTGACCGGCGCGATCCGCGTGATCGTCACTTCGCGCAGCAGCCGCTCGACGTGGTACTCCTTCGCATACCCGAAGCCCCCGTGCGTCAGCACCGCCTGCAGGCAGGCGTCGTAGCCGGCACGCGCGCCGAGAAACTTCGCGGCATTCGCCTCGGCGCCGCACGGCTGCTGCTGGTCGTACAGCCAGGCGCCCTTCAGCGTCATCGCCCAGGCCGCCTCGAGCGCCATCCAGCGTTCGGCGAGCGGGTGCTGGATGCCCTGGTTCTGGCCGATCGGCCGGCCGAACACGACGCGCTCGCGCGCGTACTTCGCGGCGCGGCGCAGGGCGTCCTGGCCGATCGCGATCGCCTCGGCGGCGACCAGCAGGCGCTCCGGGTTCAGGCTGTGCAGGATGTACGAGAAGCCCTTGCCCTCGTCGCCGATCCGGTCGGCCTCGGGGATGAACAGGTCGTCGATGAAGATTGCGTTCGAGTCGACCGCCTTGCGGCCCATCTTCGCGATCCGGTGCACCTCGATCTTGCTGCGGTCGAGGTCGGTGTAGAAGATCGTGATGCCGTCGGTCGGGCGCGCGCAGTCCTCGAGACGGGTCGTGCGCGTCAGCAGCATCACCTTGCTCGCGACCTGTGCCGTCGAGGTCCAGACCTTCTGGCCGTGCACGCGGTAGCCGCCCGGCACCTTCTGCGCGAAGGTCTTGATCGCGGTCGTATTGAGGCCGGCGTCCGGCTCGGTGAAGCCGAAGCAGCACTGGTCCTGGCCCTCGACGAGGCGCGGCAGCCAGCGCTGACGCTGCTCCGTCGTGCCGAAGACGACGATCGGATGCGGGCCGAACAGGTTGATGTGCACCGTCGACGCCGCCGCCATCCCGCCGCCGTGGCTGGCGACTTCGTGCAGCATGATCACGGCCTCGGTGACGCCGAGTCCCGCGCCGCCGTACTCCTGCGGCATCGTGATGCCGAGCCAGCCGGCGTCGGCCATCGCGCGGTGGAATTCACGCGGAAACACGCCGTCGTCGTCGCGCGCCAGCCAGTAGGCGTCGTCGAACGAGCGCACCACCGCGCCGACGCCTGCGCGGATCGCCCGGTGGTCGTCGCTGACCGAGAAGTCCATCGTCGTCTCCGCTGCAGCGTATCGATGCCGATGGTACGCATGGGTCGATGCGGAACGGCAGCCTCAGTCCGGGTGCCGCTGCCGCGGAATCCTCTGATCGAAAGAGTGTCACACGGTGTCGATTTCGGCGTCGACCGCTCGTCGTGCAGGTGAGAGCGCCTGCCGACGGCGCCCCGTTCAACCCATCTTGAAGGAGCTGCCACCATGCAGAAGATCACCCCGTTCCTCTGGTACGCGAAGGAGGCCGAGGAGGCCGCGGCGTTCTACGCGGCGACCTTTCCCGACTCGCGCGTCGTCCGCGTCACGACGATGCAAAGCGACTCGCCGAGCGGTCCGCCGGGCTCGGTCAAGGTCGTCGAGTTCGTGCTGTTCGGTCAGTCGTTCACTGCGATGAGCGCCGGGCCGCTCGATCCCTTCAACCACGCGGTCTCGTTCGTCGTCAGCTGCGACGACCAGGCCGAGGTCGACCGCTACTGGAACGCGCTGCTCGCGAACGGCGGCGCGCCCGAGCAATGCGGCTGGCTGAAGGATCGCTACGGCCTGTCGTGGCAGATCGTGCCGAAGGTCATGTTCGAGATGATGGCCGACCCCGACCCGGCGAAGTCGAAGCGTGCGTCCGACGCGATGATGACGATGGTGAAATTCGACATCGCGAAGCTCGAGGCCGCCTACCGCGGCTGACGGCGCCCGCGGGCGCCCGCGCCGCGCGGTTTCGGCCGCGGTCGATCCGATGCGGTATACCTCGGCGCATCGGCCCCATGGCCGGCCGCAGGAGAAATCGCAGATGGACACCCCCGAGGGCCACCGCCCCGAGAGCATTGCCGCCCAGGCGCTGGGCTGGATCGACGCGGCGACGCGCGCGATCACGCCGCCGATCCACGTCTCGACCACCTACATCCGCGATCCCGACAACCAGTACCGAACGGGCCGCGTCTATGCGCGCGCGGACAACCCGGCCTTCGATCAGGCCGAGGCGGTGGTCGCGCGGCTCGAAGGGGGCGCGCAGGCGGCGCTGTTCGCATCGGGCATGGCCGCGGCAACGGCGGTGTTCCAGGCCCTCGCGCCCGGCGACCATGTGCTGGCGCCGAAGGTGATGTACTGGTCGTTGCGCAACTGGCTGATGGGCTTCGCGACGCACTGGGGCCTGCAGGTCGAGCTGATCGACATGACCGACCCGGCCGCGGTCGAGGCGGCGCTGCGTCCCGGCCAGACGCGGCTTGTCTGGATCGAGACGCCGGCGAATCCGCTCTGGACCATCACCGACATCGCCGCGACCTCGGCCGCCGCGCACCGCGCCGGCGCCCTCGTGGCGGTCGACTCCACGGTGGCGTCGCCGGTGCTGACGCGACCGATCGAGCACGGTGCCGACCTCGTGATGCACGCGGCCACCAAGTACCTGAATGGCCATTCCGATCTGATCGGCGGCGTGCTCGTCACGCGCGAGGACAACGACTTCTGGAAACGGGTCAAGATGATCCGCGCCCAGCTCGGCGCGACCCTCGGCTCGTTCGAAGCGTGGCTCCTGCTGCGCGGGATGCGCACGCTCTTCCTGCGCGTCCGTGCGGCGTCGCAGTCGGCGCAGCGCATCGCCGAGCACTTTGCGCAGCACGAGCACGTCGAGGCAGTGCTCTACCCGGGGCTGCCGGCGGCGAGCGGCCACGCGGTGGCAGCGCGCCAGATGCAGGGCGGCTTCGGCGGCATGCTGTCGATCCGCGTGAAAGGCGGTGAGGCCGCCGCCGTCGCGACCGCAGCCAACGTCAAGTTGTGGAAGCGCGCGACCTCGCTCGGCGGCGTCGAAAGCCTGATCGAGCATCGCGCCAGTGTCGAAGGTGCCGGCACGCCGGCACCGGTCGATCTGCTCCGGCTCTCGGTCGGCATCGAGGATTGCGGCGACCTGATCGCCGACCTCGAACAGTCGATGCGACAGGCCCGCCGCTAGCGCAATCAGAGCGTGCGGCGCATCGCATCCCAGCTCGCGGCGAGGGATGCGCGATGATCGGGCGCCGCCACGTCGATCAACGCCCGTGCCCGCGCGTCGAGGCCGAGATGCCGGATCTCGGCGCTGCCGTGTTCAGTGACGACGACGTCGGCGAGCTGACGCGGCAGCGTGCACAGCGCCTGCTCGCCGAGGACCGGAACGATGCGCGAGACGCTGCCGTTCCTGGCGGTCGCGCCGACGCAGATCAGCAGTCGGCCGCCCGGTGAGGCGAGCGCGCCCTGCGCGAACGCCGGCAGCCCGCCGGCGCCTGCCTGGATCGCGCCATGGATTCTTTCCGCGTTGACCTGGCCGAACAGGTCGACCTCGACCGCGCCGTTGATCGCGATGAAGCGCGGCGTCGCCGCGATCGCGGCGACGTCGTGGGTGTGCGAGGCGTCGGCCAGCCAGAGCGGCTCGAGGCGGGCCGCGAAGTCGTGGAACGGCGCGTCGCCGAGCACCACGCCGGTCGTGATGCGCGCATCGCGGTCGAGCGCGCCGGCTTCCCACAGCCGTTGCAGCGCGCCCGACACCATGCCGGCGTGCACGCGCAGGCGTCGATGACCCGTCAGCGCACCGGCCAGCGCGGACGGCACCGAGCCGATGCCGAACTGCAGCGTGTCGCCATCGCGGACAAACCCGGCGACATGGGTGCCGATGCGGGCCTCGACCGCGCCGCCATTCGACTCGGCGAACTCGAGCGGCGGCGCATCGGCTTCGACCCTGCCGTCGAGCTCAGACACATGAACACGAAAGGTCCCGCGCGTGCGCGGCAACCGCGGGTTCAGGTGGGCGATGCGGCGCTTCGCGAGCGTCCAGACCAGCGGCACGAAGTCGCTGGCGAGACCGGCGCTGCACCAACCGTCGCGGTCCGGCGGCGTCAGCTGCGCCATCGCGATGTCGACCGGCGGCATCGCGCGCAGGTGGCGGACGATCCCGGGGTAGTCGAGGCTCAACAGGTCGGCTCGACCAGGCGCCAGCCCCGACCGCACCGACGGCGACATGAAGAACGCAGTCTGGCGGACGGTGGGATCGAGCGCCAGGTAGTCGATGCGGTCGATGCCCGGAAACTGCACGCCGACGAACGTGACGCCGCGAGCGCGCTCCGGGTCGGCGCGCAGCTCGTCATGCAGGAGCGCGGATTCGCCGCTCAGCCCTGGCACGAAGACCCGCATCCCGGGCTGCAGGGCATCGATCAGGCGCTTCATGGCTCGACGGTAGCAGGCACGAGGGAAGGGTCGCGCCGTCGCTTGGAGCGCTTGCTGCTGGTTCGTCCTCGCGCCCCCACGCCGTCGCCGACAACGAGGATCACCGGCGCATTCGGCGAGTCGCAAAGTCTCTTTCACGGCTCATTGCGACGTGTCGCGTGCTGCGCGAGGCGCCGCGAGCGCCCCCCCGCATCCGACCGTTCAGGGTTATCCGGGGCTGAGCCGCATCGCGGATGCGGCGAGACTGCCCTCCCGCACGACGAGGAGACCACGGATTGGCAGCGAACACCGTTGCGTTGCGCGACTGGCTGCGCGAACGGCGCGGTCTCGAGCTGGCCGACTACGAAGCCCTGCGGCGCTGGTCGGTCGATCACCTGGCCGACTTCTGGCAGGCGCTCTGGGATTACTTCGAGCTCACGTCGCCGACCCCGCACGCCCTCGTTCTCGCCGATGCGCGGATGCCGGGCGCGCGCTGGTTCGACGGCGCGCAGATCAACTACGTCGACCAGGTCCTGCGCCACGCATCGGCCAGCGATGCCGCCGGTGCGCCGGCGCTGATCTTTCGCAATGAGCGCCTGCAGCGCGAAGGTCGCAGCGTCGAGATGAGCTGGTCGACGCTCGCCGGGCAGGCGGCCGCATTGGCGGCGACGTTGCAGCAGCTCGGCGTGCAGCGCGGCGATCGGGTCGCCGCCTACCTGCCGAACATCCCCCACGCGGTGGTCGGCTTCCTGGCCTGCGCGTCGATCGGCGCGATCTTCAGCATGTGCGCGCCGGACATGGGCGTCGCGACGGTGCGCGACCGCTTCCTGCAAATCGAGCCGAAGGCGCTGATCGCTGCCGACGGCACGGTCTACGGCGGCAAGGTCGTCGATCGGCGGGCCACCGTCGCCTCGCTGCTGGCCGAGCTGCCGAGCCTGCAGGCCGTTGTCCTCGTGCCCTATCTCCAAGAGGCTGGTGCGCCCGGCGCACCGTTCGCGTTCGATTCTGGCGCCTGGAACGGCCGCGTGATGAGCTGGGCCGATGCGCTGGCGACGATGGCACGTGTCGCCCCCGAGGCGGTGCCCTTCGACCATCCGCTCTGGATCGTCTACAGCAGCGGCACGACCGGTCTGCCGAAGGCGATCGTGCATGGCCACGGCGGCATCGTCCTCGAAATGCTGAAGCTGCATGCGTTCCACCTCGACCTGCGGCCGAGCGCGACGAGCGGCGAGCGCTTCCACTGGTTCAGCAGCTCGGGCTGGGTGATGTGGAACCTGCACATCTCGGCGCTGCTGCTCGGCACGACGGTTTGCTTGTACGAAGGCCATCCGTCGTTCCCCGAGCCCGACACCTTGTGGCGCTACGCCGATGCCGTCGGCGCGACATTCCTCGGCGCCGGAGCCGCGTACTGGGCGTCTTGCATGAAGGCCGGCGTCGAGCCGCGCCGCCACGCCGATGTCTCGCGTCTGCGCGCGCTCGGCTCGACCGGCTCGCCCCTCGCGCCCGAGGCGTACGCGTGGGGCACGGCGCAGGTCGGCGAGGACGTGTGGTGGTGCGTGATCTCGGGCGGCACCGACATCGCGAGCGCGTTCCTCGGCGGCACGCCCGAGCTGCCGACCGTCGCCGGCGTGATGCAGGCGCGCTGCCTGGGCACCGATGTACAGGCCTGGAACGAGGCCGGCGAGAGCCTCGTCGACGAGGTCGGCGAGCTCGTCTGCGTGCAGCCGATGCCGTCGATGCCGCTCTACTTCTGGGGCGATGCCGACGGCCGGCGTTACCGCGACAGCTACTTCGACGTCTACCCCGGCATCTGGCGCCATGGCGACTGGCTGCGCATCACGCCGGACGGCGGCGCGATCGTCTACGGCCGCAGCGACGCAACGCTCAATCGGCACGGTCACCGGCTCGGCACCGCCGAGCTGTACTGCGTCGTCGAAGCGGTGCCGCGCGTCCTCGACAGCCTCGTGATCGACATCGAACACCTCGGTCGGCCGAGCTGGATGCCGCTCTTCGTCGTGCTGCGCGACGGCGACACGCTCGACGACGATTTGCGCAACGAGCTGCGCCAGCGCATCCGCGACGGCGTCTCGCCGCGCTTCCTGCCCGACGAGATCGTGCAGGTCGCCGAGATCCCGCGCACCTTGACCGGCAAGAAGCAGGAGCTGCCGGTCAAGAAGCTGATGCTCGGCCGTGCGCTGGCCGAAGTCGTCAACCCCGACGCGTGCGCGAACCCGGACGCATTCGAGTGGTACGCCGACTATGCGAAACGTCGCACGCCGGCGATCTGAAGTTCATCGACGGAGCATGGGATGGAAAGATTGCTGGAAGGCAAGGTGGCGCTCGTCACCGGCGGCGGCCGGGGACTCGGCCGGGCGATCGCGCTCGGCCTGGCACAGGCCGGTGCGAAGGTCGTCGTCAACGACCTCGGCGCATCGCTCGACGGCACCGTCGGCGGCGCGCAGCCGGCGCTCGATGTCGTGCGTGCGATCGAGGCAGCCGCCGGCGCGGCCCTCGCTGACGGCGGCTCGGTCGCCGACTGGAATGCCGCGCACCGGATGGTCGCGGCCGCGGTCGATACGTACGGCCGCATCGACATCGTCGTCAACAACGCCGGCATCCTGCGCGACGTGATGTTCCATCGGATGAGCGAGGCCGACTTCGACGCGGTCGTCGCGGTTCACCTGAAGGGCAGCTTCAACGTCAGCCGCGCCGCGGCGCCGCACTTCAAGGGGCAGGGCAGCGGCTGCTATGTGCACATGACATCGACCTCGGGACTGATCGGCAATTTCGGGCAGGCCAACTACAGCGCGGCCAAGCTCGGCATCGCCGCGCTGTCGAAGTCGATCGCGCTCGACATGCAGAAATTCGGCGTGCGCTCGAATGCGGTCGCGCCGTTCGCATGGACGCGGATGATCGATTCGATCCCGGCCGAGACGCCGGAGCAGAAGAAGCGCGTCGAGGGGCTGAAGAAGCTCGAGCCGGAGAAGGTCGCGCCGTTCGTCGTCGGGCTCTGCGCCGACGCGGCGCACGATGTCACCGGGCAGATCTTCGGCGTGCGCAACAACGAGATCTTTCTGTTCAGCCAGCCGCGGCCGGTGCGCAGCGCGCACCGCGGCGAGGGCTGGACGCCGGAGAGCGTGGTCGAGACCGCGCTGCCGATGCTGCGCGCCCACTTCTACGCGCTCGACCGGTCGAGCGATGTGTTCACGTGGGATCCGGTTTGACGCGCAATGGCCGTCGCAGCAACAGAAAGCGGCGCGCGCTCGAGCGCAGGGCAGTGAGCCGCCGCGATCACAGTCGCAGGACAGGTAAGCTGCCGAGGTCCCGGGCCATCACGTCGGAGCACGCACGATGATCTTTCCTGTCACCGAACACGTCGCGAAGACGGACCGCCACACGACCGCCTACCTCGCTTGCGGGGCCGACGATGCGCCACTGATCGTCTTCGTGCACGGCTGGCCGGAGCTTTCGTACAGCTGGCGCCATCAGCTGCGCTGCTTCGCCGACCTCGGCTTTCGGGCGGTGGCGCCGGACATGCGGGGCTACGGCGGTTCGAGCCGGCCGCCGAAGCTCGAGGACTACACGATGGAAGCGATCGTCGGCGACATGATCGAGCTGCTCGACGCGCTCGGTCGCGAGTCGGCCGTCTGGGTCGGTCATGACTGGGGTGCGCCGGTGGTCTGGAGCGTGGTGCAGCATCACGCGGCACGGGTCGACGGCGTCGCCAACCTGTGCGTGCCCTATCTGCCGAACGGCTTCGCGGTGCAGTCGCTGGTCCCGCTGGTCGACCGCAACGTCTATCCGCTCGACAAGTTCCCGGTCGGGCAGTGGGACTATCACCTGTACTACGAAGAAAGCTTCGATGCGGCGAGCGCCGCATTCGAAGCCGACCCGCGCGCGACCGTGAAGGCGCTGTTCCGCCGCGGGCACCCGGGGTCGCGCGGCAAGCCGGCGCCGACCGCGAGCATCCGGCGCAACGGCGGCTGGTTCGGCAAGGCCGGGCGCGCGCCCGACCTGCCGCGCGACGATGCGATCCTGGCCGAGGAGGACCTCGACCGCTACGCCGGCGCCCTCGCGGCGGGCGGCTTCTTCGGCCCCGACGCCTGGTACATGAACGCTGCCGCGAACGTCGCCTATGCCGAGCGTGCGCCGAACGGCGGCCGGATCGCGAAGCCGGCGCTGTTCTTCCACGGTCTGTACGACGTGATCTGCGAGACCGTCGATTCGCCGCTCGCCGGACCGATGCGCGAGTTCTGCGACGACCTGACCGAGCTGACCGTCCCGACCGGCCACTGGATGGCGCAGGAGCGGCCGGAGCTCGTCAATGCCGGTCTGGCGCGCTGGCTCGCGCAGAAGTTTCCGACCCGCTGGCGGATCTGACCGCGCGTCCATCGGCGGCGGCGGCTACGGCGGCAGGCGGCCGATGACCTCGACGCCGTCGCCTTTCGGGCGCAGCACCACGCCTTCGCTCGAGCCGGGATAGACGCCGGTCAGCGCAGTGATGTTGACCTGGTGCGTCGTCACGACCAGCACGCCGGGGCCGCGCCAGCGGCTCAGCGCGGTCTTCGCCTGCGCGGTCTGCGTCGCACCCCGTGCGGCATCGCCGAAGAACGAGTTGAAGTTGGGGTCGTCGCGGGCTTGGCCCGGAAACGCGAGGTCGGCGGTCTCGCGCGTCCGGCACCACTGCGAGGTCAGCACCGCACCGACCGGGACACGCCGTTCACGGAACCGCTCGCCGATCCGGCGCGCCTGCGCGCGGCCGGTCTCGTCGAGGTTGCGCTGCGTGCTGCAGTCGCCGATCTTCAGGCCCGGCGGGTCGCCACCGCCGGGTGCGTTGGCGTGCCGGAACAGCACGACCGTGCCGTCCTGCAGCGCGTCCCATGCGGCGTCGGTCGAGGGCTGCGCCGACGCCGTTGCAGAGCACAGCGCGGCGGCGAGGGCGGTCGTCGCCAGGAGAGGTCGAATGCCTCGAGGCGAGAAGCGAGCCATGGGGTGCATCGATCGAGCATAGGCGGATCGCTCCGGCTGCGTGGAACGTCGGGAAATGCGTGGGCGATCGACATGCGGCTGCGCGAATGACGTCGTTGCACTTGCCGGTCATGCCGGATGGCGACCCAGGCGCGTTCAAGCGCTGGCTTTGCGTCGCACGCGGGATCACAATCGATGCCCCCGCACTTTCGGAGCGAGCCATGACCCTGCGCATGTCCGCCGTCGTCCTCAGCGCGTTCAGCCTCGTCGCCTGCGGCAAGGTGGCCGAGACCGCGACCGAGAAGGTGATCGAGTCGAAGCTCTCGAAGGACGGCAACCAGGCCAAGGTCGACCTGAGCGGCGGCGGGATCAAGATGACGTCGACCGATGCATCCGGGAAGACGACCCAGATGGAGATCGGCGGGGCGAAGGTCAGTGAGGCCGACATCGGCCTGTCGTTCTATCCGGGCACGCAGCCGCGTGAAGGCGGCTCGACCCGCATGAGCACACCGGACGGCACGACCTACACGGTGACCTTGCACAGCGACGACGCGCCCGACAAGGTGGCGGGCTTCTACCGCGACAAGCTGAAGGGGCAGGCCGAAGGCAAGCAATTCATGGAAACCGGCGGCGATGGGTCGCACATGCTGATGCTGGCCGACGACAAGACCAAGCAGGTCATGCAGGTGATGGTCGGGAAGGGCGACCCGAAGGGCAGCGACATCCAGATCATGGCCAATCGCCCGACGGCCAAGTAGGTCGGTCGATTGGCCCGCCCGAGCGCCCGCCTCGCGCGCCTGATCGGCGCCCGAGCGGTGAAGTGCCAGAGCGGACGCCGAGGTGCGCCGCTCCTTCTCTTCGCTCAGTCGAGCCTGATCCGCAGCACCTGTCCACCGTCCGCGAACGCCGGCGGCACGCGGCCCGGAACGATGCCGTTGTTGGTCACGTAGGCGGCGCCATCCGGCCCGATCGCGAGGCCGCCCGGATAGAACAATGCATCGAAGATCGTGGTCTGCGAGCCGTTCGCATTGACGCGGATCAGGCGGCCGGGCGGCAGCAGCGGCGGGCCGCCCTGGCCCGCGAAGCCGCTGCCGATCTGCAGCACATAGAGTGTGCCGCGCGCATCGAACGCGAGCCCGACGATGTTGGTGAAGCCGCTGGCGACGACCTGCGGGGCGCCACCCTGCGGCGGCACCCGATAGACGTTGGCCGCGCCGGCCGGGAACGGAAAGCCGGTGAGCTGGCCGGCGTACAGCCAGCCGTCCGGACCTTCGACGACCGAGGTCGGCACCGCCTGCATCGGGATCACCGCGCCTGGCGGCAGGCCGAGGAACGGCGGCGCGGCGACCGGCCGCGCCTGGAACGTCGCGAGCGTCCGCATCGCGCCGTTCGCGGCGACTTCGAACAACGCGTTCGCGCCCGCATCGGCGACGATGGTGCGTCCCGGCAACGCGGCCACGCCGAACGGATTGCTGTCGGCACCGCCTGGCACCGGGTTGTTGGCGGCTTCGAAGGCGGCGACGTCGGCCGTCTGCTTCCACTCGCCGGCGACGTTGACCTGCAGCGCGCTGCCGAACAGGGCCGCCTTCGGACCGAGGCCGTTGCGCGCCGCGGCTTCGGCGCCGAGGCCGATGACGAGCCGGCCGTTGCCGGTGCCGGAGAACGAGATGCTGTGCGGGCCGGTCGAGGCGAAGCCGCCGGCGGCCGCCAATGACGGCAGCCCGCTGATGACCTGCACCGGCGGGTCGATGCCGAGGCGGTCGATCCGGGTCAGCGCGCCGGTCTCGCCGTAGCAGGCGAGCTGCCCGTCGCCGAGCAGGGCGCATCGACCGTTGCCGCCGCGCCCGGCCTCGGTCACGAACAACTGGCCGTTCGGCGCGAACGCGATGCCGCGCGGGTTGCTGAGCCCGCTGGCGATCACGTCGACCTGGGGCGCAGCGGTGGCGACCGACGCGGTCAAAGCGGTCACGGCGAGCAGATGGCGAAGAGGTGGCATGTCGGATCCTCGAACGGTCGTGCAGGTGGACATCGGGCCGTCACAATGGCCCGGCTCGCCGGCCGAGTCATTGGCGGACTTCTGAATCATTTCTGAACAGGACCCGATGCCCGCGCATCCGTTGCCCGACCGCTTTGCATTCGGCGATTTCGTGCTGGAACGGTCGCAACAGCGGGTCGTGCACCGCGACGGCACGGCGCTCGACCTGCCGCCGCGTCTGTTCGGCGCGCTGCAGCTGTTCGTCGACCGCGCCGGCGAACTGCTTCACAAGGAGACGCTGCTGACGGCGCTCTGGCCCGGGCTCGTCGTCGAAGAGAACAACCTGAGCCAGATCGTCCATGCCCTGCGCAGCGCGCTCGGCGATGACGGGCGGCCGCACCGCTACATCCAGACCGTGCCGCGGCGTGGCTTTCGCTTCATCGCGCCGGTCGATCGAACCGCTGCGGACGAGGCTGCAAAGCCCGATCGATCGCGGCTTCCACGCGAGGAGGGCGCCGATGCGGCGGTCTCGATCGGCAACCTGCCACGTTCGACCGCGCCGCTGCACGGGCGGGCCGCCGACCTCGACGCCGTGGCGGCGCTGCTGCGCTCGCGACCGGTCGTCTCGATCGTCGGCCCGGGCGGCATCGGCAAGACCCGGCTCGCGCTCGCCGCCGCGGCCGGCGCGCGCGGCGCGTTCCGCGACGGCGTCTGGTGGATCGAGCTGGCCGCGGTCACGCAAGCCGCGCTGCTCGCCAGCGCGGTCGCGAGCGCGCTCGGCCTGCAGCTGCCGGCCGGACGGCCGGCGCTCGACGCGCTCGCCGGCGCGCTGAGCGATCAGCAGGCGTTGCTGCTGCTCGACAACTGCGAGCAGATCGCCGACGGCGTCGCGGAGCTCGTCGATGCGGTGCGCGCCCGATCGAGCGGCGTCCACCTGCTGGTCACATCGCAGAAGCCATTGCAGGCGGCCGCCGAACAGGTCTACCGACTCGGCTCGCTGACGCTCCCGGAAGACGCATCGCTGGCGGCTGCGACGATGTCGGGCGCGGTCGCACTGTTCGTCGATCGCGCCTCGGCCGTCGAGCCGCGCTTCGCGCTCGGCGCCGACAACGTGGCCACCGTCGTCGAGATCTGCCGTCTGCTCGACGGCATTCCGCTCGCCCTCGAGCTCGCGGCAGTGCGGATGCCGCTGCTTGGCGCCGACCTGCTGCTCGCCAAGCTGGACCAGCGCTTCAAGCTGCTGGTCGGCGGGCCCGGCACGCGCCCGCGCCGCCAGCAGACGTTGCAGGCGGCGCTCGAGTGGAGCTGCGGCCTGCTGAGCGAGGACGAGCTGGCGGTGCTGCGCCGCCTCGGCGTCTTCGTTGGCGGCTTCTCGCTCGCGCTGGCTCAGGCCGTCGCGACCGACGCCCGCATCGACGCCTGGCAGGTACTCGACGGGCTCGGCCGCCTGGTCGACCGCTCGCTGGTCGTCAGCGACGGCGCGCGCGAGCCACGCTTGCACCTGCTCGAGACGACCCGAGTTCATGCGCTTCAGTTGCTCGAACAGGCCGGCGAATCCCATGTCGTGCGGCGCCGCCACGCCGAGTCGATGCTGGCGCTGCTGCGCCAGGCCGACGACGCGCGCTGGCTGGCGCAGCCCGGCTCCGACGTCACGATCCCGCGCGAGCTCGACAACGCGCGGGCCGCGCTCGAATGGAGCGTCGCCGAGAGCGGCGACACGGTCTTCGGCGTCGAGTTGCATGCGATGTCGATGCAGCTCTGGCTGGCGGCGGGGCTGAAGGCCGAGGGTGCCGAGCGCTGCGCCGCGCTCGCGGCCGCCGTCGACGAGCGCATCCCCGATCCGATCGCGGCACGCTTCTGGCTGACGGTCGCGATGATGGGCCTGTTCTCATCGCAACTGCATTGCCTGGAGGCGGCCGAACGCGCGGCCGGCCTGTTTCGTTCGATCGGCGATACCCGGGGGACCTACGAGGCGCTGATCGTCCGCACCGGCGTCGCGGCGCGCCGCTCCGAGCGCGACCTCGCATCGGCGTCGCTCGCCGAGGCCGCGAGCCTGGTCGACCCGCAATGGCCCGCGCGCCGACGCTCGGCTCTCGCGTTCGCGGGCTGGGTCAGCGCATTGAACGAACAGCGAGCCGAGGTCGCGATGGAGCACGCCTGGCGTGAAGTGGCGCTCTGCCGCGAGTCCGGCAGCGCCTTGGACGAAGCGATCGCGTTCGGCCGCGTCGGCATCGCTCAAATCAACGCGGCCGGGCAGGCGGTGGTCGGCGAGGCCAGGTTGCGCGAAGCCATCGATCGGCTGGCCGCCGCCGGTCGACCCGAGGCGGCGGGCCATGTCTCGTACAGCCTGACGCTCGTGTTGCTGCGGCGCGGTGCGCTCGACGAGGCGCTGCAGGTGGCGCGGCGCGCTTACCGCCTGCTGCGACGCGACGGCGAACAGGCCCTGATGCTCGGCCTTCTGCCGCTGCTCGCGGTGCGCCGCGAACGCTACGAGGCTGCGGCGCGATCGGCTGGGTATGCGGCCGCGGTCTACACGCGAGCCGGCCTGCCGTCGCGCGGACTGTTCGGCGAAGCGGTGGCGCGCCTGCAGGCGGCGTTGCCGGCCGAGTCGTACACGCGGCTGATGGCCGAGGGCGCGTTGCTGACCGAAGAAGCCGACTTCGCGCTGGTGCTCGAGGACGCCGGCTGACCGGCGTGACCGGTCCTCGACGCGCATCGAGCGCGAGATGCGGGCTCAGCGCGGGCGGCGCGCCTCGATCGCCTCGATCTCGTCCATCAGCCGGTTCATTCGTGCGAACAGCGCGCGGTAGGGCGCCTCGCTGGCGAGATCGACGCCGGCGCTCTTGACGAGGTCGTAAGGGTCGGCCGAGCCGCCGGCGCGCAGCAGGTCGAGGACGCGCTGCGCCGCGCCCGGATCACCCGAGAGCAGCGCGTCGGCGAGCAGCGAGCTCGCCGCGATCGAGGTGGCGTACTGGAACACGTAGAACGGGTTGTAGAAGTGCGGGATGTAGGCCCACTCGACGCCGTACAAATCGTCGATGCGCATCACGCCGGCGGCGTGGCCATGATGGCGACGCAGCAGGTCGAGGTAGAGGCGGCTCAGCGATTCGCCGGTCAGCGTTTCGCCACGGTCGACCCGTGCATGCGCCTCGCGTTCGAACTCGGTGAACATCGCCTGGCGGAAGAAGGTCGCGCGCAGGTTGTCGAGCGCTGAGGCGAGGTAGAACAGGCGTTCGTCGTCGCTGCGCGCCGTCTTCAGCAGGTGGTCGACGAGTAGCGCTTCGTTCAAGGTCGAGGCAATCTCGGCAACGAAGGTCGCAGAGTCGGCCGTGACGTACGGCTGGGTCTGCTGGGCCAGGTGCGAATGCATCGCGTGGCCCCATTCGTGCGCCAGGGTCGTCAGCGATTCGTAGTCGTCGTTGTGGTTCAGCAGCAGGTAAGGATGGATGCCGTAGGCGCCCCAGGCGTAGGCGCCGCTCCGCTTGCGCGGCCGCGGGTAGACGTCCATCCAGCCGGCGCGCAGCCCGCCGGACACGGTCGAGACATAGGCCTCGCCGAGCGGTCGGACCGCGGCCAGCATCAGCGCCTCGCTGCGGTCGAGCGGGAACTTCGGGCGAGTCTGTGTCAACGGCGAGTACGCGTCGTGGTAGCCCGGATCCGACAGCTTCAGCAACCGGGTGCGCAGGCGCAGATAGCGATGCAGCGTCGGCAGGTTCGCGTGGGTCTGCGCGACCAGCATGTCGACCACTGCGCGCGGCAGGTTGTCGCTGTCGAGGCGATGCGCGAGCGAGTCCGGATAGCCACGCAGCTTGGCGTAGGCGGCATCGCGCTTCAGCGATTGGTAGATGGTCACGCCGAAGGTGCGCTCGAACGATTTCCAGGTGCCGAAGAAGGCCTGCATCGTGCGCTGGCGCTCGGCGCGATCGATGCTCGACCGGTGCTGCGTGTAGGCCGCCTGGTCGAGGACGACCTCGGTCCCGTCGGCGAGGCGCACCTTCGGCCAGGGCAGTTCGGCATCCGCGAGGATGGAGTAGGCAGCCGCGCCGCCACCGGTCACCGGACCGAGCGTCGCGAGCAGGGCCTCGCCGCGCGCATCGAGCGTGTGCTCGGCGCCGCGCAGCACGACGTTCAACGGCTGGCGATGCTTGCGCAGCGCCGGCTCCTCGGCGCTGAACCGTTCGATCGCCGCACGGCCGAGCGCGATCAGCTCCGGCCGCAGGAACGCATTGGCTTCGTCGAGGCGCGATGACAACAGCTCGGCGCGCTGGCGCAGTTCGAGCGGCGCCGACAGCCCGGTGTCCTCGTCGCTGAGCAGCGCTGCATAGGCGCTCAGCCGCTCCATCCGTTCGGCGAGCGCGGCATTGAGGTCGAGGCAGTCAGCCAGCCGTCGCGCCGAGTCACCGAGATGGCCGCGACACGGCGCGAGGTCGCCGGCACGCGCCTCGACCTGTTGCGCTTCGGCCTGCCAGGCGGCGATCGAAGGAAAGAGGTCCGAGAGCCGCCAGCGGTCGGGCAGCGCATCGGCGGCGTGGATCGATCCGCAGGCCGCGGCCAGCCCGATCGCGAGCGCGGCCATGGTTCGAGTCGAGTCAGTGAATTTCATTCGTTGCATCGGTCGGAATCGGATCTGCCCATTGGACACCCTGAGGCATCCGGTCTGCTGTCTCGTGCGTTCCGGAGAGTTCCCCATCGATCGCCACCCACGACACAGCCTCGAACGATCTTCGGGGCGGGTGCCATGCACGAAGCCGCATGCCGACTCCCACGGTCGACCGACGCGCGCAGAATCGCGCGAATGGAACCACCACCCCCACGAACCCGCGGCACGAGCGATGCGCTCGTGCTGATCGAACGCTCCGACGAGGGCTTTGCCACGCTGGTGCTGAACCGGCCGAAGAAGCTGAACACGCTGTCGATCGAGATGCGGCGCGCGTTCGCGGTCGCGATCGATGCGCTCGAAGCCGACGCGGCGACCCGCGTGCTGATCCTGACCGGCGCCGGCCGGTCGTTCAGCGCCGGGCTCGACCTCGACGAATGGCAGGCGCCCGGCATCGTGGCCGCCGCGGCCTATGAGCACGATCCGGTCGTTGCGCTGAAGCAGTTCAGCGGCCCGGTGATCGGCGCGATCAACGGCCTCGCCGTCACCGGCGGTGTCGAGCTCGCGCTGGCCTGCGACGTGCTGATCGCGTCGAGCGACGCCCGCTTCGCCGACACCCATGTGCGTGTCGGCCTGCTGCCGAGCTGGGGCGGCTCGGTGCGGATGGCGCGCCGGATCGGTCTGCACCGCGCGAAGGAGCTGGCGCTGACCGGGCGCTTTCTCGATGCCGAGGAGGCGATGGCCTGGGGCTTCGTCAACCGCGTCGTCGAGCCGAAGCAGCTGCGGCGCGAAGCCGAGGCGATGGCGCGCCAGATGCTCGCCGGCATGCCGGACGCGCTGGTCGCCTGCAAGCGCCTGCTTGACGAAGGCGACGCCACTTCATTCGAGGATGCTTTGCAAAACGAGCGTACCGCCTCGCTGGCCAACAACGGCCCGGTCAGCCAGGCCGAGATCGACGCGCGTCTGGCGCAATTGCGCGGCGGTGACTGATCGCGAAAACGCATCGCTCCCGACCCCGGCGGGCGCCGCCGGCCGCTCCGATAGGACACTTTCCTACCCGGCTCGCGGTCGCTGTCCGACGCCATCCGGCTGCCCGCCGGCCTATCTTGGAGGCCACCCACTTCGGAGACAGCGATGGCGAAGAACACAGGCGAAGACAGCCGCAAAGGCGCCGTATCCGGCCGCACCCAGGTGCTCAACCCGACGACCGGCGACTACGTGAAGCGCGACGAGAGCGCGGGACCGGACAAAGGCAAGTTCATGGACGTGAAGCAGGACGGCACCAAGTTCAAGGGTGTCGCGACCGAACCCGACGGGCGCCGGAAGAAGACCTGATCGCGCGCATTTGACGCTGCCATGGCCGCGCGCGCCATCGCGACGCTGTCGCTGACGTTCGGCCTGGTCTCGATTCCGGTCAAGGTCTATTCGGCGACGGAGAGTTCGTCCGCGGTCCGCTTCAAGCTGATGGGGCGCGGCGGCGCGCGTCTGCGCCAGCAGTACGTGGCCGACGACGTCGATGACGGTGTTTCAGGTTGGACCGGCGAGACGCAGCCTCCGGCCGATGAGGGGACAACGGCGCCCAGGGGTCGCCCGATGAAGGGTCGCGACGAGCCGACCGGTTCGACGGTGTCCCGGCTCGCCGCGGTCGCGTCGCCGACTGCACAAGCGAGCGCGCCGGCAGAGTCCGCTCGGGTCGAGTCGGATCGCACGTTCAGCAGCCCGGTCGTCGACCGCGACGACATCGTCAAGGGCTACGAGTTCGAGAAGGGCCGCTTCGTCCTCTTCACACCCGACGAGCTGAAGGCGCTGCAGGAGGCCTCGCGGCAGACGATCGACATCGTCTCCTTCATCCCCGAACGCGCGGTCGACCCGATCTACTACGACAGATCCTATTTCCTTGCGCCCGACAAGCGCGGCGAGAAGACCTACTCGCTGCTGCTGGCTGCGATGCGGCGCAGCGAACTGTGCGCGCTTGCCAAGTGGGCTTGGCGCGCGAAGGAGTACGTCGTGCAGATCCGTCCGGCCGAAGGCGGCATGGTCCTGCAGCAACTGCTCTACGCGGACGAGGTGCGTTCGCTCGCCGACCTCGACGTGCCGCTGGTCGAGGTGAAGGAGCCGGAGCTGAAGCTTGCGCTCCAGTTGATCGAGCAGATCGCCGAGGACGCCTACGACCCGACGCAGTTCGTCGACGAGGAGAAGGCGCGCATCCTCGCCGCGGTCGAACGCAAGATCGCCGGCGAGCAGATCGTCGCGACCGAGCGGCAGGCGCCGATCGGCGGCCAGGTCATCGACCTGATGGCCGCGTTGCGCGCGAGCCTGCGCGCCGACAAGCCGAAGGCGGCGCCAGCCCTTGCCACTCGATCGGCAGCGGCGCCACCGCCGCCGGTGGCGCGCAAGGCGGCGCGCCGAAGTACCCGGCCGGAGACGGCGGCGCCGACACGTGCGCGGGCAAAGAAGTAGCGCGTGCCGAATCCACCGCCGAAGACAGGCCATCCGGTCGGAAAGGGCAGGCGCCGACTCGACGGCCTCGCACGGCAGAATGGGCCGGTGATCACGAATCCGCCTGCCGGGCCCGACGACGCGCAGCGCCACAACGATGTCCGCATGCGGACGCTCGCGACCCAGACTTCGGTCGTGATGTGGCACACCGCACCCGACGGCAGCGCGGTCGGCGACAACCCGTCGTGGGAGGCCTTCACCGGTCAGAGCCATGCCGAGGCGACCGGCTGGGGCTGGCTCGCCGCCATCGATCCGGCCGAGCGCGAGGTGGTCCGCGCCGCCTGGCAGGCCGGTGTCGCGACGCGCGCGCTGGTCGGCCTGCGCTACCGGCTGCGCCGCGCCGACGGCCAGCTTCGCGACGTCGAGGCGCAGGCGGTGCCGGTGCTTGACGGCGACGAGCTGCGCGAGTGGGTCGGCATCTGCATCGACGTCACCGATCGCAAGCGTCAGCGCGAGGAACTCGAGGCCAGCGAGGAGCGCCTGCGCCTGCTCGACCGCCTCAGCGAGGCGACCCGCTCGGTGACCGAAGCGACCGCGATCATGGCGATCACCGCGCAGATGCTCGGCGACTACCTCGGCGTGACGCGCTGCGCGTACGCCGACGTCGAGCTCGACAACGACCGCTTCACGATCCGCAGCGACTGGTCGGCGCCCGGGGTGCCGAGCAGCGCCGGCGTCTACTCGCTCGACCTGTTCGGCCCGCAGGCAACCGACAACCTGCGCAACGGCCGCAAGCTCGTCGTCAACGACGTCGACCGCGAGCTCGGCGACGAGGGCGGCGGCCGCATGTTCAACGCGATCGGGATCAAGGCGATCATCACCGCGCCGCTCGTCAAGGACGGCCGGCTCGTCGCGATGATGGCGGTCCACAGCGCCGAGCCGCGGCGCTGGACCGAGCGCGAGGTCGCGATCGTCGGCGAGGTCGTCGAGCGCTGCTGGGCCCACATCGAGCGCGTGCGCGACGCGGCGCTGCTGCGCGAGCAGGACCGCTACAAGGACGAGTTCCTCGCGACGCTCGCCCACGAGTTGCGCAACCCGCTTGCACCGATGCGCTTCGCGCTGGCGATGCTGCGCCTGTCGAACGATCCGGCGAAGGCGACGCACGCCCGCGAGATCGTCGAGCGCCAGGTCGGCCACATGGCGCGGCTGGTCGACGATCTGCTCGACCAGTCGCGCATCAACCGCGGCCTGATCGAGCTGCGCCGCGAGCGCGTCGCCCTGGCGACGCTGATGGAGCAGGCGGTCGAGGCGGCGCGTCCCGACATCGAAGCGGCCGGTCACCGCTTCATGCTCCAGCTGCCGCCGTCCGACCTCGAGCTCGACGCCGATCCGGCGCGCATCGTCCAGGTCATCGGCAATCTGCTCAACAACGCGACCAAGTACACGCCGGACGGCGGCGACATCCGCCTCGCCGCCTGGCGGTCCGGCTCGACCGCGCAGATCGAGGTCGTCGACAACGGCGTCGGCATCCCGGCCGACCAGCAGGGCCGCGTCTTCCACACGTTCACGCAGCTGCCGCACAGCATCGATCGCGCGAAGGGCGGCCTCGGCATCGGGCTGTCGCTGGTCAAGCGGCTGGTCGAGATGCACGGCGGGCGCGTCGCGGTGCGCAGCGACGGCCTCGACGCCGGCACCGCGTTCACGATCGAGCTGCCGGTCGCGACCGCGCCCGCCGCGGCCGGCGGCCTCGAGCCGGCACCGTTCGCGATCGGCACGGCGACTGGACGCCGCATCCTTGTCGTCGAGGACAACCCGGACGGCCGTGAGGCGTTGGTCGCGCTGCTCGAGATGCTCGGCTACGCGGTGCAGGCCGCCGCCGACGGTCCGACGGCGCTGCAGGTCGCGGCCCGCTTCGTGCCGCAGGTCGTGCTGCTCGATCTCGGCCTGCCGGGCATGGACGGCTATGCGGTCGCGCGCGCGCTGCAGGCCGATCCGCGCCACGCCGATGCGGTGATCGTCGCGCTGACCGGCTGGGGCGCCGAACGCGATCGCGCGCTGACCCGCCAGGCTGGTTTTCATCATCACCTGACCAAGCCGGTCGACCCCGGCGTGCTCCAGGGCTTTCTCGAGCAGATCGGGTCCGCGCCGCTGAAGTTCGCGTCCGGCCGCGCGGCGGCGCCGTAGCCGAGGCAGTGCCCATTCCGCCAGCTCCGCGCATGGCCTCGGCGGACCGCGCTGCCGGCCCCGCTGCCGACCGCGGCCGCGATGCCGAGCGGCCGAGCGAGATCCCGGCGCCGGGCTGGCTCGACATCCTGCGGCGGGTCCGCCATCGGATCGTCGACGACCGCCTGTCGATCGTCGCCGCCGGGGTCGCGTTCTATGCGGTGCTGGCGGCCTTTCCGGCGCTGCTGGCGCTGCTCGCGATCGGCGGGCTGGCGTTCGATCCACAGCGCATTCCGGAGCGCCTGTCGGGGTGGAACGCGACGTTGTCGCCCGAGGCACTGCAATTGGCGATCGGCGTGTTGCAGGGCCTTGCCGATGCCCGCACGCATCGGCTCGGGCTCAGCCTCGGCGGCAGCCTGCTGCTCGCGGTGTGGGGCGCGTCGCTCGGCATCCGCATGCTGATGTCTGCGCTCAACGTGACGTACGGCGAGAAGGAGAAGCGCCGCTACGTCGTGCGGATCGGGCTGGCGCTGCTGCTGACCGTCGGCGCACTGTGCGTCGCGACGGTGCTGATCGCCGCGGTGGTCGCGTCGCCGGCGCTGATCCGCGTGATCGGGCTCGACGGCCTGCCGCGCCAGGTGTTCGACATCGCGCGCTGGCCGATGATCGCGCTGATGTTCTGGGCGTCGCTGCTGGTGATGTACCGCTACGGGCCGAGCCGGACGCATCCGCGCTGGTCGTGGGTCGGCTGGGGCGCCTTCGTCGCGACCGCGCTCTGGCTGTGCGGATCGGCGCTGCTCTCGTGGTATGTCAACGGCTTCGGCCGCTACGACAAGTCCTATGGCGCGGTCGGCCTGGTCGTGATCCTGCTCGTCTGGTTCCTGCTGTCGGCCTATGCGGTGCTGATCGGGGCCGAGATCAACGCCGAAGTGGAGAAGCAGACCCGGGTCGACACCACGGTCGGCACGGCCCGACCGATCGGCCAGCGCGGTGCCAGCGCAGCCGACACCGTCGGCGAAGGCAAGCACTGAGCGCGCGCGCTCATGCCGCGGTCGCAGGCGGCGGCGCCGACGGCCGTTCGCGCACCGCCTTTGCCTGCGCCTTGCCCTCGTCGAACGCGGCCCGGCAGCGTGCGATCTCGTCCGGCGTCAGCCGGTCGATGTTGCAGTAGTCGAGCTTCCAGTCCGCGCTCGCGCTCCAGTGCAGCGGCGACTGCACGCTGGTGCGCGCGGCCGGTGCCGCTTCGAGCACGGCGAGCGCCAGCTCGAGCGTCGTCGCCTGCGACGCCGGGTCGTTCGGGCGGCCCGCCGCGTTGCCGAGCGGAAAGTCGGAGAACAGGAAGCGCGGCACGCCGACCCGCTCGACGATGTCCTTCGCGCAGCCCATCACCACGGTGCTGATGCCGCTCTGCTCGAGCAGGCGGGCGACGAGCGCCGTGGTCTGGTGGCAGACCGGACAGTTCGGCACCAGGATCGCCGCATCGACCGCGTCGGCACGGCAGCGTGCGACGACCTCCGGGCCATCGATGGCGAGCGTTGCGCGCTGGCTGCGGTTGGTCGGCACGCCGTGGAAGCGGGGGGCGACGCTGCCGATCCTGCCCGCCGCCGCAGCGCGACGCAGGGCTGCCCACGGGAAGTAGCTGGCCAGATCCTCCGCCGTCGTGTGCTGCCGGTCGATTGCGACGTGGGCGATGCGCAGGTCCGGCTCGGCGTCGGACGCGGCGGAGAAGACCGCATAGAACTTGGCGCTCGCGTTGTACGGCGCACCGGGACCCTGGTCGCCGTGGCCCGGCTGGTACGGCGCCGCGGTGGTCACGATCGCGATGCGGCACTCGGCCAGCGGCCGAGCCAGCCGCTGGAACGGCACCTCCGCGTAGTGCGCCCATTCGTACGGCGCTCCATAGCCGAGCGCCCGGTAGTAGTCGCGCGTCCGCATCAGGTACGGAATCGGCGCGTCGTGCTCGTCCGCGAAGCCGAGTTCATGCCCGACGTCCGCGTTCATCGGGCGGCATTCCCTGCAACGTGGATGAAAGGCGTGCCGTTTGCCAACGCGCTGCACGGCTCGCCTGTGCGAGGCAAGCCCGAGCGCGACCCGCTGTCCTCAACCTGATGGAGAAACCGAAATGACCGGAGCCCGGGCACAACGAAGCAGAACCTGGCGGCGTTCATGGGGCGCATTGGCGCTGACCTTGGGTTGTTCCTGTGCGGCGGTTGCCGCCGACTACACCAGCTCGGTGCTGGCCACCGGCCTGAACAACCCGCGTGGACTGGCGTTCGGGCCGGATGGCGCGTTGTACATCACCGAGGCAGGAATTGCCGCAGGTTCGGGGCCCTCGACGATCATTCGCGGCGCCGCGAACACCTACACCGAGACCGGCTCCCTGACCCGCTGGCTCGGTGGCACGCAGACCCGGGTACTGACCGGGCTGCCCTCGATCTACACCGCGGGCAGCAACGAGGTGGTCGGGCCGAACGGCATCACGTTCGCGCCGTCCGGTGCGCCAGTCCTGACGATCGGCGCCGGCCTCGATCCGACCCTGCGCGCGACCGATCTCGCACCCGTCGGCACCAACCTGGCGCGCCTCGTGACGTTCGGCAGCTCGATCGACCTGGGGGCTTACGAGGCGCTCAACAACCCGGCCGGCGGGCCGCTCGACACCAACCCGTGGCACGTCGCCGCCGTCGCCGGCGGCTACCTCGTCACCGATGCCGGCGGCAACTCGCTGCTGCGCGTTACGACCGACGGGACCATCTCGACGCTGGCCTCCTTCCAGGCTCGCGCGCTCGGCGGCCCGGGGCCGACCGAGCCGGTGCCGACCGGTCTCGCCGTCGGCCCCGACGGTGCGTACTACGTCGGCGAGCTGACCGGCTTCCCGTTCGTCGCCGGTGCCGCACGCATCTACCGCATCCCATCCGGAGGCGGCGCGCCGACGGTCTTCGCGAGCGGCTTCACCATGCTGACGGACATCGCGTTCGGCGCCGACGGCAGCCTGTACGCGCTCGAGTACGACTCGAACGGCCTGCTCGCACCGGGCAGCGGCGGGGC
>JBDSAB010000384.1:0-6085 GCA_039922395.1 Caldimonas sp. | reverse complement strand
TTGCCGACATCACCCGCGCGGTCATGCCTTCCTGGCGCATGGTGTCGGCCAGTGCGAGCGCGTTCATCACCGTCGCGAGCATGCCCATGTAGTCGGCGGTCGCCCGGTCCATGCCGACGGCCCCGCCGGCCACGCCACGGAAGATGTTGCCGCCGCCGATGACGACCGCGATCTCGCAGCCGAGCTGCGTCACTTCCTGGACCTCGCGGACCATGCGGACAATCGTCGCGCGGTTGATGCCGTAGGCATCCTCACCCATGAGGGCTTCGCCGGACAACTTGAGCAGGATGCGCTTGTACGCCGCCATGCGGTCGACTCCTTCAGGGCCTGTAGGCAGGCCGGGGACTGGGCCCCGTGAACGTCACGCGGCGCCCGAGTCTAAACGGGCCCCGCTCCGCCTCTCGTCCCCGAACCCCATGGGACCTTCAGGACGCCTTGGCAGCGGCCACCTGCGCAGCCACTTCCGCGGCGAAGTCGTCGACCTTCTTGTCGATGCCCTCGCCGACCACGTACAGGGTGAACGCCATCACCCGCGTGGCCTTCTCCTTGAGCATCTGCTCGACGGTCTGCTTGTCGTTCTTGACGAAGGATTGGTTGTTGAGGCTGACCTCCTTCAGGTACTTCGCCACCGAACCATCGACGCGCTTGGCAACGATCTCCGGCGACTGCACGGACTTGCCCTCGGCCTTGGCCTTCTCGGCGTCCTCGGCCGCCTTCTGCGACGCGACGCGACGCTCGGTGTCGATCAGCGCTTGCGGAACCTCGGAAGATGCCAGGGCCACCGGCTTCATCGCTGCGACATGCATCGCGACATCCTTGGCGGCGACCTCGTCGCCCTCGAACTCGACCAGCACGCCGATGCGGGTGCCGTGAAGGTAGCTCGCCAAGCGTCCGCCGCCGGCGTAGCGCTTGAAGCGGCGGATCGACATGTTCTCGCCGATCTTGCCGATCAGGCCGCGGCGCACGTCCTCCAGCGTCGGTCCGAAGCTGTCCTGCGCATACGCGAGGACGGACAGGGCGGCGACGTCGGCCGGGTCGTTCTTCGCGACGAGATCCGCACACGCCCTGGCGAAAGCGAGGAAGGATTCGTTCTTGCTGACGAAATCAGTCTCGCAGTTCACCTCGACCAGCGCGCCGGTCGCGCCGTCGACGCTGGCTGCAACCACGCCCTCGGCGGTGATGCGCGAGGCCGCCTTGCCGGCCTTGCTGCCGAGTTTGACGCGCAGCAGTTCCTCGGCGCGCTCCATGTCGCCTTCGGCCTCGGTCAGGGCCTTCTTGCATTCCATCATCGGGGCGTCGGTCTTGGCGCGCAGGGCGCCGACCATGCTGGCAGTGATCGCGGGCATTTTTCTTTCTCCGTTGTTCTGGGGGCGCCGTCAGGGCGGCGCCGATCAAGTCCTGGCCGCGTAAAAAAGGGGCTGTGCCAGCCCCTTTCTTCGCTCGCCGTTCAGCGTCGCGCGGCGCGGGGCATCAGGTCGCTTCGTTGACTTCCACGAATTCGTCGCCTTCGGCGGCAATGGCCTGGACCATGTCGTTGGTCGCATTGGCCTTGCCCTCGAGCACAGCGTCGGCCACCGCACGGGCGTACAGCGCGACCGCCTTGGAGGAGTCGTCGTTGCCCGGGATGACGTAGTCGATACCGATCGGCGAGTGGTTGGAGTCAACCACGCCGATGATCGGAATGCCGAGCTTCTTCGCTTCGGCCACCGCGATTTTGTGGAAGCCGACGTCGATGACGAACATCGCGTCGGGCAGCGCATTCATGTCCTGGATGCCGCCGATGTCCTTCTCGAGCTTGACGAGCTCGCGCTGGAACATCAGCGCTTCCTTCTTGATGCGGATCTCGGTGCCGGCCTCGATCTGCGCCTTCATCTCCTTCAGGCGCTTCAGCGAGCCCTTCACGGTCTTGAAGTTGGTCATCATGCCGCCGAGCCAGCGCTGGTCGACATAGGGCATGCCGCAACGCTTGGCTTCAGCGGCGATCACGTCGCGCGCCTGGCGCTTGGTGCCGATCATCAGGATCGTGCCGCGGCGGGACGCCAGCTGGCGGATGAATTTCATCGCGTCGATGAAGAGCGGTTGCGTCTTCTCGAGGTTGATGATGTGAATCTTGTTCCGGTGGCCGTAGATATACGGGGCCATCTTGGGGTTCCAGAAGCGGGTTTGGTGTCCAAAATGGACGCCGGCTTCCAGCATTTCGCGCATCGTGATCATCGAGTTTTCCAAAAGGTTGGTTCTAGAATCCGGTTCGAATCGAAGCGAAGGCGTTCCGTGGAATGCTTCGCCCCAACACCTTGAGAGAGCCGGTTCGGGATTTGTCTTTCCGCAGTGGCATGGCACGCGGCCCTGCCAGGAGAAAAACCTGTCGATTGTAGCATCCCGATGACGGCCCGTGACCTGGTCAGGGTGCGTGCCGAGCTTGCGGCCGGGCGCGAAACAGCCGTGGGGCTGATCGAGCGATCGATCGAAGCCGCCGGCACTCCGGCGTGCCGCGGCGCCTTTCTGCTTCCCACCTTCGACGCCGCCCGCGACGCCGCGCGCCGGGCCGACGAAGATGCGCGACGCACCGGTACGCCGGCGCCGCTCGGCGGCCTTGCCGTCTCCATCAAGGACCTTTTCGACGTTGCCGACGAAACGACCGCCGCCGGTTCGAAAGTGCTTGCCGACGAAGCACCGGCGGCTGCCGATTGTCCGGCCGTGGCGCGACTGCGTGCCGCGGGCGCTGCGCTGATCGGCCGCAACAACATGAGCGAGTTCGCCTTCTCCGGCGTCGGCATCAACCCGCACCACGGCACGCCGGTGAACGCCGCCGTTGCGGCGCTCGGCTCGGTGGCGCGGGCACCTGGCGGCTCGACTTCAGGTGGGGCGACGTCGGTTGCGGCCGGCGCCGCCTGGGCTGCGCTCGGTTCCGATACCGGTGGCTCAATCCGAATCCCGGCGGCGCTGCAAGGGGTCGTCGGCTTCAAGAACACCGCGCGATTGACCCCTGCTGAAGGGTCGATCCCGCTGTCGCCGACGCTCGATACAGTGTCTGCGATCACGCTGTCCGTCCGCGATGCCGTGCTGCTGCACGAGACGCTGGCGGCCCGAACGGTCGACCTGCAGCGACGACCGTTGAGCGCCCGCCGCTTCCTGGTCCCGCAGACGCTGATGCTCGATGCGCTCGAGCCCGCTGTTGCGACGGCTTTCGAAGCGGCCCTGGTTGCACTCAGCCGCGCCGGCGCTCGAGTGGTGACGCGCTCCATGCCGCCGCTCGCCGAGGTCGCGGCGATCAATGCGACCGGTGGCTTCGCGCCGGCCGAGAGCTGGGCCTGGCACCGCGCCCGCCTGGCCACAGACGAACCCCGCTACGACCCGCGGGTGGCGCTGCGGATTCGGCGCGGCGCATCGATGAGCGCCGCGGACTACATCGACCTGCTCGCTGCGCGTCGCGCGTGGATCGCCAGGATGGAAGCCGCGCTCGAAGGCTTCGATGCGTTGCTCAGCCCGACGGTGCCTTGCGTGGCGCCCGAGCTCGCGCCGCTGATTGCGAGCGACGAGCGGTTCTTCGCGACCAACGGCCTGCTTCTCCGCAATCCGTCGGTCGTGAACCTGCTCGATGGGTGCGCGCTGTCGCTGCCCTGTCATCCGGCCGGCCAGTTGCCGGTCGGCCTGATGGTGTGGAGCAGCGCGCTGCGTGATGACACCGTCCTCGATGCCGGGCTGGCGATCGAGTCCGCATTGCGCACGCGCGACCGCTGAGCATGCGGATCGCAGTCGTCGGCGCCGGCATCGTCGGCGTCACCACCGCCTACGAGTTGAGCGTCGAGGGCCATGCGGTCACGGTGTTCGAACGGCGGGCTGGCGTGGCAGCCGAAACGAGCTTCGCGAATGCCGGACTCGTTGCGCCGGGCTATGTGACGCCGTGGGCCGCGCCGGGGATGCCGGGCAAGGTATTGCGCCATCTGTTCAGCCGCCATGCGCCGGTGCGGCTGCATGCGAACCTCGACCCGCGTTGGGGACTGGCGTGGTGGCGCGCTTGCCGACCCGAGGTTCACCACGCCAATCGTCTGCGCATGCAGCGTCTCGCGTTCTTCAGCCGTGACAGGCTTCAGGACGTCACGCGGCACTTGCGTCTCGAGTACGAGCACCGCTCCGGCTACCTCGTGCTGCTGCGGACCAGGAAAGACCTCGCGATGGTCGAGCCGGGGCTTGCGACCCTGTCGGCGCTCGGCATCCGTTTCGAGCAGATCGACGCGGCGCGCTGCCTCGAGATCGAACCCGGACTCTGCACCGACACTGCGCTGCATGCCGGCATCCACCTGCCGGATGACGAGGTCGGCAACTGTCGCCAGTTCGCGATGCTGTTGCGCAAGCAGGCCGAGCGCATCGGCGCGCGCTTCCGCTTCAACACGACGGTCGAGCGGCTCGAGTCGGCAGCCAAGCCGCGGCTGGTGCTGCGGCGCGCGCCGCATGTGCCGTCCACCCGCACAGCCGCTTCGCCGAGCGACGGCTCGGACGACTGGCCCGACACCCAGCCGCTGGTGCCGGATTCGGCGCCGGAGGAATTCGACGCGGTCGTCCTCTGCGCGGCGCTCGGCGCCGTGCCGCTGCTGCGGCCGCTCGGCCTGCGCTTGCCGCTGCAGGCGGTCTATGGGTACTCGATCACCGCCCCGCTGCGCCGCGAGGACGATCCGAGCTTCGGTCCGCGCTCGGCCCTGATGGACGAACGCTACAAGGTAGCGATCAGCCGGATCGGCAACCGCATCCGCGTTGCCGGCAGCGCCGAGCTCGGGGGCTCGCCCACCGAACACCATCCGGGCGCCCTGGCGACGTTGCACAAGGTGCTGAACGACTGGTTTCCGGGGACCGCACGAATGTCGCAGGCGCAGACCTGGAAAGGGGCGCGCCCCATGCTGCCGGACGGACCGCCGGTGCTCGGTGCGAGCGGCTTGCCTGGCATCTGGCTGAATCTCGGCCACGGTTCGAGTGGCTGGGCGCTGTCCTGCGGCTCGGCCCGCATCGTCGCCGATGCGATGGCCGGTCGGCCATCGCCGATCGAGACCGAAGGGCTCGGTCTGGACCGACTGCGCCGCTAAGTAACAGCCGCTCTCGGCCTCCCCGCGCGCCACGCCGCAACGTGCCGCCAGAGCATCGGCGAGACGATCACGAGACCCAGCGCGGTGCTCACAAGCCCGGGTGCCACCATCAGCAGCGCGGCGACCGTGCAGAGGCCCTGCTCCCAGGCTGTCATCTCGACCAGGAACCAGCGGCTGAAGGTGGCGCCGAGGATCGTGATGCCGAGCACGCAGCCGACGAAGGTCACGGTGAATTCGGACCACGTAAATCCCTGCGTCACCAGCAGCAGCGACGGCGAGAACACGAACACGAACGGCACCAGGACCTTGCCGAGGCCGAGCCGGAACGCCGTATTGCCGGTCTTGAATGGGTCGCTGCCGGCCATGCCCGCCGCCGCATACGCCGCCAGCGCGACGGGTGGCGTGATGTCGGCGAGCACGCCGTAATAGAACACGAAGAAGTGCGCGACCAGCGGCTGCACGCCGAGCTGAACCAAGGTCGGCGCCGCGACCGTGACCATGATGATGTAGTTCGCGGTGGTCGGGATGCCGCACCCCATCAGCACGCAGACCAAAGCCGTCATCGTCAACGCCGCGAACAAGGTCAGCGACTGGCTGCTCGCGAGGCCTTGCGGGATGATGGTGCCGAGCCCGCCGGCGATCGCTTGCGCGGCTGTCGTGATGATGTAGCTGATCTTGAAGCCGACACCGGTCAAGGTGACAACGCCGATCACGATGCCGACGGTCGCGGCGGCCGCACCGACGGCCAGTGCGTACTTCGCACCGGTCTCGAACGCCTCGACCAGATCGGCTCCGTTGATGCGGCCGATGATCTTCAAGGCGCGCAGCGCGAATGGCGTCGCCACCAGCACGACAGCAAAGATGCCGACCCGCAATTCCATGCTTTCGAGCCCGCCGAAGGTCAGCAGCAGCAGGACCGCGTGCAGCAATGCCAGCATGATCCAGTTGGCGGCCGTGTTGCCGCGCACCGAGGTCGTCAGGCCGACGATCGCGCACGAGCTGATGCC